>NZ_SCHP01000020.1 GCF_013607485.1 Bombilactobacillus bombi | reverse complement strand
ATTCAGAATAATGCTGGCCTTGAGCTTGAAAGCTTAACTGCCTCTGATTTGCACTTAAACGTTGAATTTTGATGCGTAAGTATTCACCAGGCAGTTGTACCTTAATGAATTGGGACCATTCAATTACTATTGCCCCATCACTATTAAAATACTCACTTAAGCCTAACTCATCTGGCAGTGCATTCTCCATACGATACATATCCATATGGTACAAAGGAATTCTGCCATTTTGATATTCTCGAATTAAAGTAAAGGTGGGGCTTTTAACAGGGCGCTTAATTCCCAGTCCCTGAGCGATACCCTTTGTAAAAGTAGTCTTGCCGGCGCCTAAGTCACCATCTAATAAAATAAGATCTTGTGGCTGCAACAGCCGGCCTAATTTTTGTCCCCAAGCTCGGGTTTGTAAATCGTCATTGGTTACGTATTTCATATTTTAATCCTGTAAAGCTTGAGCAGCCGTAATTAAGGCCAATTTATAAACATCTTCTTCATTGCAGCCTCGCGACAAATCAGAAACAGGTTTATTAAGCCCTTGTAAAATTGGTCCAATAGCTTCAAAGCCGCCAAAACGCTGAGCAATTTTATAACCAATATTTCCTGACTGTAATTCAGGAAAGACAAAGACAGTAGCTTTACCAGCAACTTTAGAATCAGGAGCCTTTTGCTGTGCTACAGTTGGAACAAAGGCTGCATCAAATTGTAATTCACCATCTAAGTCAACTTTTGGATCCATTTGATGAGCTAATTTTACAGCTTCTGCAACTTTGGTAACTTCATCGCTTTTAGCAGAACCCTTTGTTGAAAAGCTTAGCATTGCTACCCGTGGCTCGATATCAAACAATTGAGCAGTCTTAGCTGATGTAACAGCAATTTCAGCTAATTCTTGAGCGGCTGGATTGATATTAATCGCACAGTCAGCAAACAAATAACGTTGATCACCCTTTTGCATAATAAAGGCACCACTAGTTCTAGTTAGGCCAGGCTTTACTTTGATAATTTGTAAAGCTGGACGTACCGTATCACCAGTTGGATGAATTGCCCCAGAAACCATACCGTCAACTTGGCCTAAATAAACAAGCATCGTCCCAAAATAATTAAGGTCGCGCAGCATACTTTGAGCCTGTTCGGCAGTATTCTTGCCGTGGCGCCGTTCAACAAAAGCTTGAACCATTTGCTCAAATTCTGCGTAGTTATCAGGGTCAATAATATTAATTCCAGTGATATCAACTTGAGCTTGTTTTGCAGCTGCTTGTACCTTAGTAACGTCACCTAAGAAAACAGGGTCAATAATATTTTCTTGATGTAGACGTGCTGCAGCAGCTAAAATGCGTTGATCAGTTGCTTCAGGAAAAACAATTTTTAAATTTTTCCCATTAATTTTTTGTTTTAATGATTCAAATAATTCCATTATAGTAAATCCTCCTAATTTTGTATTTCTGGTTGCGATGGTAATTGCCAGTTTATGGGGGTCTCACCATAATTTTTCAAAGCTTGATTAGCTCGTGAAAAAGGGCGAGAGCCCAAAAAACCATAATTAGCTGACAATGGACTAGGATGAGAAGAGCTGATGATAGTATTATTTTGAGTATCAATCAAGGCCGATTTAGACTTAGCGGCGTTGCCCCACAGAATAAAAACAACATGCTTTTTTTGAGAAAGCTTACTAATAGCGTGATCAGTAAGCTTCTCCCATCCCTTACCGTGATGTGAAAAAGCCTGCCCCTTTCGCACTGTTAACACTGAGTTAAGCATTAAAACACCTTGATCAGCCCAGCTTTTTAGGTAACCATGATTTACCGGTGCATATCCTAAATCATTTTGTAATTCCTTATAAATATTTTGCAAAGAAGGCGGAACTTTGTTTCCCGGCAAGACCGAAAAACTTAATCCATGGGCTTGATTTGGTCCATGATATGGATCTTGTCCCAAAATAACCACCTTAGTTGAATGAAAAGGTGTCCATTCAAAGGCTTGAAAAATATGATACATATCTGGATAAATTGTCTGAGTTTGATATTCCTGCTTTAAAAATTGATGTAACTGGCGATAGTACTCTTTATCAAACTCCGGACCCAAAACATCTTGCCAGTCATTTTTTATTAACTGTTTCAACTCAATTGTCACCCTGCTTATGGTAAAATTTTAGTATAAATTTATAAGGAGATTCATTGTGATTAAATTAATTGCTTCAGACATGGACGGCACTTTGCTCAATAACCAATCAATCGTTGAACGTGACAATCTAGCAGCCATTCAAGCAGCCGCTCGTAATCAAATAAAATTTGTCGTCGCTACTGGCAGAGGACTTTCAGAGGCCGCCCCGCTAGTACAAGAATTGACTGTTCGTCCAGATTTTATCACCTTAAATGGCGCTCTTGTATACAATCAGCTTTTAGAACCGGTTGTTAAAATTCCGCTGGCAGCTACCAGTTTAGTTCAATGTCTTCACATTCTCCAGCAACATCACCTTTATTATGAAATCGTAACCACTGACGCTATCTATTCTACCAGTAGATTCCAACGAATTCAAAACACAGCGCATTTTTTAAAAAAATTAAATCCTACTTTATTGTATAAAATGGCAGTGGCACGTGCAACAGCACGCCAAGAATTAATGAATATTACCTATATTGATACTTTAGATCCTATCTTAAATAATCCTCAAACACAAGTCATGAAAATACTTGCCTTTCAAGGCAAAAATGCCAATGAATTTCAACTTGCTCGCCAAAAGTTAAATCAATTATCTGAAATTATCATAACATCTTCTTCACCTAATAATATTGAGATTAATAGTATCGAAGCTCAAAAAGGAATCGCTTTAACCAAATTTGCAGCTCAAGAACACCTGACTATGGATCAGGTTATGGCCATAGGAGACAATCTCAATGATGAATCGATGATTCGAGCAGCAGGAATAGGAGTAGCTATGGGCAATGCCATTGAACCAATTAAAAAGATTGCACAATTGCAAACTGCCGATAATAATCATGCCGGTGTTGCTCAGGCAATTTGGCATGCTATTCGCTTAAACCAAAGCGAGAAAAAGAAGGAAAAATAATGATCTTTTATATGCAATTTAATGCAGCTAATATTCCTGGTATCATCCAAGTAAGTGATGTTCAACAACAACCTCATTATTATTTAATCAGAATTCCACCAAATTGGCGAACAAGTTATAACTTGTTAGGCACTAGCCAAGATGTGATTGGCAGTATTGAACAAATTTCAACTAATCGCTGGCCCAATTACGAGATAAAAATTGGCGAACAACTAATTACTAAGATTATTCACCTCAGTAATACAAAAAGACAACTCATGTTAGCTCCCAAGCTACACTGGATTATTACTGGTAACTTAATTGAAAATAACTATATTGTTCATGATTACCATCATCAAGTCATAATGACAGTTGATAATATTTATTTTAAAAATGGGCATGAAGGCTATTTGTTAAACCTTAACCAAAGTGCTGAACCGAAAGTAGGTATTTTATTGGCAGCTGTCTTAAATCAGACTAGCCGAAACACAAAAAATAAACGCTCCTTAGAACGTTTACGAGGTCATCAATTGCGCGTCAGTATTAAACGTAATATTGATATGCACCATAAATAATTACTGTACTAATTTTTGCATATGGTGATAATGATGGTGACCAATAGTAAGTTGCCCGACTGCATTAAAACCTAAACTATGGTAAAGTTTTAAAGCTCGAGGATTATCAACATCCACGTTTAAACTAATTAAAGAAGCTGGAAAAAACCGGGGAATAGCTTTAATAAGTCGCGTACCAATCTGCTTCCCTTGAAAATCAGGATTAACAGCTAATGAATCCAGATACCATTCATTAGGGTAAGTTTCTTGATTAAAAAAGAGCTCAAAATCTGAGCCAAAGCCATATTGGGACGCCTGTTGATAATAATAATTACTATTGGCCTGTTCTTCTGCAGCAAAATATCCCACCAAAACACCTACTACTTGCTGATGATATTCATAAACAATTGCATTGTGAAAATTATAGCGTGAATAAGGACTATCGAAAGCATCTTCTAACAAACAGCGAATTTGTTGAGGGTGCTTTTTCATTATCGCAATTTCCATATCATTAAAAATTTGTTGAAGTAAATCAAATACTACAGGTGCATCTTTACTCTGAGCTTGTCGAATCATATTCCTCCTGAAATTAAGGTAAATAAAAAAGCCGTTTCCGACTTTAATGTTATCGTTTGTTGGTAATTTATTTATCATCAGGCCTTCCTGATGACAATTAAATAATACCAACTTTGACAATAAAAATAAAGCTACAAATTATCTAAAATGTAACATTATGAGACATTTTTATATCAATGTTCCATTATTAGTGTATCTTCTAACAATGATAAACCACAGTTCATGCTTTCAATAACATCAACAGCAGCTAACTTTAATTGAGAATCAAACCATTTTTTTAGTTGATACAAAATCCCTCCAACAACAAATTTGATTTCCACAGAATGTTTTTTCAATAGCTGATAATTAAATTGTGACTGCAATGTTTGTGCTAGATAAAGTTCTAGTAATTTGGTTATTGTATCTTGTGAAATTATTTCTTGATTTTGCAAGATTAAAAGATGATAAAAATTCAAACAGCGAACTCGATGGTGCTCAATGAAATTAATACTAAACTCAACCATCTGCTGCCAATCAGCTAATTGCTGCTGTAAAAGATACTCCAAATCTTGCTGCAATAAAGCCAAACATAAATCAGGCATCCCCCCTGGAAAGTTTCGATATATAGTGCTCCTACTCACAGCACAATGATCAGTTAACTTTTTTAAGGTGAGATTATTTATGGAGGTCTGCGTTAGTAACTCGCGTAACTTTTGGAGTAAGTGTTCTGAGGTAACCACCGTGGACATTACTTAGCCTCACTTCTAAAGATTAGCGTAACACATTTTTTAAATTACGACGTATTTCGCGCTCTTGATCACGTCGTTTAAGTGTTTCGCGTTTGTCGTATAACTTCTTACCCTCAGCTATACCCAAGAGCACTTTAGCAAAACCATGTTTCAAATATACTTTTAAAGGAACCACTGTAATTCCTTTTTTTTGAATTTGACTGGCAATTTTTCGGATTTCTTTTTTGTGCAACAACAGTTTCCGATTACGCAAAGGGTCGTGATTAAACTGGTTTCCTTGATCGTATGGACTAATATGAACATTTGAAAGCAATAATTCACCATCATGAATTTGAGCAAAACCATCTTTAATATTAATTCGACCAGCACGAATAGACTTGATTTCGGTACCAGTTAAAGCCATTCCTGCTTCATAAGTTTCTAATATATTGTAATTATGGCGTGCTTTTTTATTGGTTGCTTTAACATTGGGACTTTTTTGGGGATGCTTTTTCAAATTTCATCACCTTCTTTAAATATGCTTAGGATTTACGTTCATATTTATTACTGCGTTTACCCGAATATTTCTGACGCCGATTAGAAAAACTATGCTGCTTAGCTTCTTGGCGCCGTTTCTTTTCCGCATCAGCTCGTTTTTGTTCTTCAGGAGTTAAAACCGGCTCAAAGTCAACTTGCCGCTGTTGGGCATCGGCACGAATTAAGCGAACTTTAATAGGTTCTCCCATTGTGTAAGTCTTATGCGTTGTTTTACCTACTAGAGCTAGTTCTTGTTCATGATATTCATAATAATCGTCCAACATATTAGATATATGAACTAAACCTTCTACCGTATTTTCTAAGGAAACAAACATTCCAAAACTAGTAACTGAATTAATTACGCCCTCATATTCTTGACCAACTTTATCTGCCATAAATTCGGCCTTTTTCAAGTCATCAACAGCACGTTCAACATCAATTGACTTGCGTTCACAAGCAGAAGTATGAACAGCTACTTCAGGTAATTGTTCACTCCATTTATCCTGAACCGGCTTAGCAGTACCTTCTGTAGCATAATTATGAATCATGCGATGAACCATTAAATCCGGATAACGCCGAATAGGCGAAGTAAAATGAGTATAATAAGTAGCTGCCAAACCGAAGTGTCCCAAAGGATCTGGAGAATATTTAGCCTGTTGCAGACTCCGCAATAACATAGTCGTGATCACTGCTTCTTGTGGCTGACCGGCTACCTTCTCTAAAACTGCCTGAAACATTTTAGGGGTAACATCATTAGAACTACCAGGAACAGAAAGCCCAAACGTGTTGGCAATTTCAAAAAAGTTCTTTACTTTATCAGGATCAGGCTGTTCATGGACACGATACAAAAAGGGAACATGCATTTTATTGTAATGTTCAGCAACAGTTTCATTAGCCGCTAGCATAAAGGACTCAATCATTTTTTCAGATGTGCCCCGTTCCCGCAGTCTAATATCCAAAGGCTTGCCTTGATCATCTACAATAATTTGCGCTTCCGTTTCCTCAAAATCAATAGCACCACGTTGGTGTCTCATCTTGAACAAGATATCATGAAGTTGTGCCATTTGCTTTAACATTGGTACTAAATCCTGATATTCTTGGCATAATTGTTCATCACCATCTAAAATCTTGTTAACATTGTTATATGTTAAACGTGCATGCGAACGAATAACGCTCGGATAGATTTCATGGTTAACTACTTTACCTTGGTGATTAATCTCCATATCGCAGGTTAAGGTACACCGATCTTCACCAGGATTCAACGAACAGATACCATTAGATAGCCTAAAAGGCAACATGGGAATAACACGATCAACTAAATACGTACTTGTTCCGCGCTCATAAGCTTCACGATCTAGCCAACTTCCCGGCTTAACATAATGCGTTACATCAGCAATGTGCACTCCTAAATGAAAATTACCATTTTCCAATTGCCAAACAGTGACCGCATCATCAAAGTCTTTAGAATCATCACCATCAATAGTTACAACTTGTTGGTGGGTATTATCGCGCCTTCCCTGCCAATCTGTTGGTTGGAGATGATCAGCAATCTGTTGTGCTTCTTCTAAAACTTCATTAGGAAATTCATCTTTAACATCATTTTGATAAACGATAGTCATTTCATCAACGCCAGGAGCATTTTTATTTCCCAAAGTTTTGAGGGCAATCCCTACCATACTCCGAGGAAATTGCTCATTAGGATAAGACTCAATTTCAACTTGAACCATATCGCCCATTTGTGGAGTTAAACCTGTTTTTTTCAGAAAAACCGGATTATTAGCTAGCTTTTTTTCATAGCTATGAACATAACCAATTAAGCCCGTTTTTTTAACTTGGGCATCGCTATAAGGCATAAATTCTCCTACGAGGCTTTTAACACCATGATCGAGAATTTTAGTAATTTTACCTTCAGCTCCATTGTCGCCCCAAGGATTAGCAGGTTTGATAATTTTTACTTCTACTTCATCATCATTAATTGCAAACAAGGTATTAGGACGAGCAATAAAAATATCAGGTTCTTCATCATCATAGCGCACAAAGCCAAAACCACGATCATTAGCCCGAAAACTTCCAGTTACTGTTTGATTAATTGGCGCTAATTTAAACTGATTATTGTTATTAACCGTAATTTTATTTTCGCCTTCTAAAATTGCCAAAGCTTTTAAAACCCGGTTATAAGCTGTTGTCCCATGCAAACGTAACAAATCAGTTATTTGCTGGGCGGTATACTTTCGTTCAGAAAAACTCCGAAAAATCTCCAAAACATCCGAAATTAGTTTATTTTTTTCAAATTCCATTCAGTTTGTTATACTCCTATTTTAGTTGTAATAAATTGTAGTAAATCTTTTTCTAGTTGTGGGCGAGCAGCATTAACTGTAATTACGTGACCAGCTTGAGGATACAAATGAAAATCGACAGTCGTTGTCAAGTGCTTTCGCAATTGCTCGGCGGCCTGGTAATCGACCATTTCATCTTGCGCACCATGACCTATAAAAATCGGCTGTTTTACCAGGTGCAAATTCTGACTAACTTCATTAGCAGCTTGAGCAATACTGTCTAAAGCTGGATTTAAACGCTCTTCCACCAAGCGCTTATGACTAGCATGTTGAGCCATACCTACTTTTTGGTGCTGATCAATTATGCGCACATAATCAAAAAAGCCAGCCCGCACATTAGTAAATTCGTGGGAAAATAGCGGAGAGCCTAAAACTCCTCCTCCCACAATTTGCGGATATAACTCTAAGGCTTTCATGGCAAAAATAGAACCTAATGAAAGACCAAAAATTGCCCAAACTTGTTTATTTTGCTGCTGTATAAACTCAATCGCTGCTTGCGTATCCTGCCACCAAGCAGAAACATTACCCTTAGTTAAGATGTCAGTTGGGTTATTGGTCCCATGGCCACGAAAAAGTGGTGCATAGACACTAAAGTTAGCTTTAGCCACCTGACGAATGGTAGGGCGAAAATCATTGGGCGAGCCAGTATAAGAATGCAAAAAAACAATAGTCTGTGGGCCTTGATCAATGAACAAAGTTTTCGGTGGCACTAAAACCATTTTTAAAACCTCCCGATACAAAAAAATCCTGCTGTCACAAACAGGAGGATTTAATTATTTACTTTGATGATAAAAACGCCAATGCTAACGCACAAATAAAGAAAATGATTGCTAAGACAGCCGTTACCTTTTCCATAAACGCTTCAAAGCCACGCTTCTTTTGAGTGCTGAATAAATCGCCTGCTCCTCCAGATAAAGCATTTAAAGCATCTTGTTGTTTTTGTGGTTGCATCATAACGGCAATAACAATCAAAATTGAATCAATAATTAAGATATTCATTATTAGATTATACACGTGTAAAAACCTCCGCTACTAGCACTCTAAATAGAATAGCATAAAATCACTCGCTTTACCAGTCAGACATTATAATAGTTGAATTAAATTTAAAACAATAATAATAACCGCATATCCTTATTTCATGCGAATTATACTTGCCCACAAGAATATTATTCTATAAGATTTTTCTAAAAATTAAATAAATTATTGCCGATACATCTTGGAAAGATAAACAAAAATTTGCCATTTATGATTAAGAATCAGTAAAATTAAAATAATTAGACCAGCAAAACTAATAATTAAAGCCAACCGGCTTATAAACGGATAATGGTAAGTTACAACTATATTATTCTCCCCTGCTTGAGTATAAATCAAGACCGTACCACGATAGGAAGATTTTGTTGGCACAGTCACATTATTGATTTGCACCTGTACTCCCTTATAAAATAGTATTGGTAAATCTATTACAGAAGTAGTTTTATTATAATATTTAACCATATAGCTATTGTCAGTCGTGGTAAAGGGTAATTTGGTTTTTTGTCCATCTACTACAAAATAATGATGTTTTAAATCCTTTTTAAAGAACAGACTTTTTTGCGGATAATAATCAGTTTGCGTAAATTTGGAAACTTTAGTTTGTACATTTTGAACAGTAATAATAGTTTTTGGATGTGGCTGTTGATTAAATTGTTGCACGCTAATAGCTGCTTGAATACTAAAACCAGCCAAAGTTAAAACCAGAACCAATAACTGCCATAATGGTGATACATTTTTAACAATCTGTGTCAAAATATGACTTAAATAAATGGCTAAGAAAAACGTCGCCAAATTTAAAAAACGCCACGGAAACTGCAGGTAATTCATAAAGGTATTTTGAAAATATTGCCAAGGAATAATTTTAGTGGATAAAATTAGCGCTATAATTGCCGCTATACCCACTAAACGGTAAACTGGCTTATCCCACCAAATAAAAATTGCAATCAACAAAACAGCTATTAAAGCTGCTATACCAATTGAATAACTCCGAACATCAGTTGTCCAAGTATTCTGCCAAAGGGTAAGAGGATCTTGAGCCATTTGTGCTAAATTCATAATTACCGGGCGATTAATAGGCTGAAAACGCATCTGTTCCAACATGGGGATAAATAACCCTATACAAGTAATTGTCACCACTAAAACAGCCTTTAATCCTGCTACCAATAACTCTCCCCAATAACGCCAATGATGAGCTACATGGACAAATAAAATCAGAAAAAGCAATACGAGCATCATTACTATGGAACAAAACCCAGTTAATGGATGCGTTAAAATAATCAGACTCATTGCTAAAGCCAAAAGCGGCCATGCAGCAAATTTACCTTGTAATAACCTGGCAAAAGCATAAAAGAGCATGGGAATAAATATATAACATGTATACTCCGCTACTCCTGATCGATATAATACGCTCGCCAATCGAAAAAAGGATAGCGTATAAATGACAGCAAATAAAAGTGCTTGCAAAGTGTTATGGACAAACTTATTCATAAAGTAATAAGAGCTCAATAAAGTTAAAAAAGTAATTAAAGTTAAAAAAACCAAAAAACCACTAAAGGGCGAGCCAACCAGTTTAAAAATAATAAATCCCGGCAACATCGTCAGCCATGGATAAAAAACATTCGTGAAATTACCAACCTGTCCCCAGTAATTAAAATTAGTTGGTGAAGTAATAATATTGTCCAAGCTGCTAATTCGATTCCAATGAAATAACATATCATAACTATCTAAAAGCCTAATAGTTCCATGGGAAGCAAATAAAAAAGTATAGTAAATACTAATTAGTAAAAAAAGCATAGAAATTATGAGATATTTAATAATTCGACTGCGCATAGTAGTATCTCTCCCATAAAAATAAAATAACACATAACATTCATATTTTAACAATTGTTGCCCGGAGGAAACAACTATCAGCAGCAAATAATCTTAACAATCATCAATTTTCAGGCAATAATTAAATTTCTGACAATTATTTAACGCACCTAGTTTAAAATATTGTACTAAAAAAATCCGTAAAGGAATTTACCTCTACGGATTAAGCACTAATTATTTTATTAAAATTTATTTTTTAATATTGTAAAAACTCTTAGAACCCTTGTATTCAGCAGCGGAACCCAATTGTTCTTCAATACGCATTAATTGATTGTATTTAGCAATCCGATCTGTCCGGCTCATAGAACCAGTCTTGATTTGACCAGCATTTGTAGCAACAACTAAGTCGGCAATAGTAGTATCTTCAGTTTCACCAGAACGGTGAGAAACAATAGCAGTGTAACCAGCTTCTTTAGCCATTTCAATAGCTTCAAAAGTTTCTGTTAAAGTACCAATTTGGTTAACTTTAATCAAGATTGAGTTTGCAACACCCATATCGATACCCTTCTTCAGGTAATCAGTATTAGTTACAAATAAGTCATCGCCAACGATTTGAACTTTCTTACCCAATCTGTTAGTCAACATCTGCCAATCTTCCCAGTTGTTTTCATCCAAAGGATCTTCGATAGAAACGATTGGGTACTTGTCAACTAAACCATCTAGTAAGTCAACAATTTCTTCAGCAGTATAAGACTTGCCGTCGCCCTTCATATCATACTTACCAGTTTCAGCATTGTAATATTCAGAAGAAGCACAGTCAAAAGCAATGGCAATATCAGTACCTGGCTTGTAACCAGCACGTTCAATAGCTTCAACCAAAACTTGGAAAGGCTCTTCGTTATTTTGCATCTTGTTTGGTGCAAAACCACCTTCATCACCAACAGCAGTGGAATCGCCACGTTCTTTTAAGATTGCTTGTAAGTTATGGAAAGTTTCAGATCCCATCCGTACAGCTTCATGAATACTCTTAGCACCAACAGGCATAATCATGAATTCTTGGAAGTCAACATTATTGTTAGCATGTTTACCACCATTAATAACGTTCATCATTGGAGTTGGCATTACATAACTGTTAGGTCCACCAAGGTATTCATATAAAGGCATACCTAATTCATCAGCAGCAGCATGAGCAGCAGCTAAAGAGACACCTAAAATAGCATTAGCACCTAATTTACCCTTGTTAGGTGTGCCATCCAAAGCAATCATTGCCTTGTCGATTGCCCGTTGGTCAGTAACATCCATTCCGACAATCTTCTTAGCAATAACATCATTAACATTCTTCACAGCTTTTAAGACGCCTTTACCCATAAAGCGGGACTTGTCGCCATCACGTAATTCAACTGCTTCGTGTTCACCAGTAGAAGCACCAGAAGGAACACTAGCACGGCCAAAGCCACCTAATTCAGTATAAACTTCGACTTCAACCGTTGGGTTACCACGAGAATCTAAGATTTCGCGAGCAAAAATATCAGTAATTACAGACATTTATAATTCTCCTTTGTTTAAATACGTTCATTTTAATTTTATCATTTAATTGGTTACAAATAAATATTAATCTTGATAATTAACTAGCTGTAAAAATGAATCGGGCTGCAAGCTGGCTCCGCCAACTAGACCACCGTCAATATCTGGTTTACTCATTAATTCTTTGACATTTGCTGGTTTAACAGAGCCACCATATTGAATCCGTACCTTGTCAGAAGTTTCCTCATCGTACAAACTCTTAACAGTCTCGCGAATAACATGGCAAATTTCTTGAGCTTGATCAGAAGTAGCAGTCTTACCAGTTCCAATTGCCCAGATTGGCTCATAAGCAATTACTAAACTTGCAACTTGGGCAGCTGATAAATCTTTTAAAGCTGCCGTAACTTGTCTTTGCACCCACTCTTCAGCTTGGCCAGCTTCACGTGTTTCTAATGATTCCCCACAGCAAATAATGGGAGTCATTTGATTAGCAAAAACAGCATGAGCTTTTTTATTAATATCCTCATCAGTTTCATGGAAGTAGTCACGACGCTCAGAATGGCCGATTACAACATAATTAATGCCCATTTGGCTTAAAACTAGGGGACTAGTTTCGCCAGTAAAAGCACCAGCATTTTCAAAATAACAATTTTCTGCAGCTGTGTGCAAGTTACTACCCTTAGCAGCTGCCAATAATGCTGGCAAGTCTACTGCTGGAGCAGCAATTACTGCTTCAACTTTACTAGAATCAGGAAGCTGATTTTTGACAGCTTCTACAAAATTAGTAGTATCTTCGGGATTATTGTTCATTTTCCAATTTCCCGCAATAATTGGTGTCCGCATTGTGAATCTCCTTTTTTACTATTTATCAGAAATGGAAGCAATCCCAGGTAATTCTTTACCTTCCAAGTATTCCAAGGAAGCACCACCACCAGTGGAAATATGAGTTAATTGGTCAGCAATACCTAATTGTTGCACAGCAGCAGTTGAGTCACCACCACCAACAATTGTCGTAGCACCATCTAATTCACCTAAGGCTTTACCAACTTGTAATGTACCATTAGCAAAATTACTCATTTCAAAAGCACCCATCGGACCATTCCAAACAACTGTCTTAGCGCCCTTTAATGTCTCTTCGAATAACTTAATAGTCTTAGGACCAATATCCAAAGCCATCATATTATCAGGAATATCAACTCCATCAGTAACTTCATGATTAGCATCATTAGAGAACTCACTAGCAACTACATGATCAACGGGCAAAACAATTTTGTCGCCAGCTTTTTCAAGCAATTCTTTAGCCATTGGTACACGGTCTTCTTCAAATAAAGATGTTCCAATTTTATGACCTTGAGCTGCCAAGAAAGTATAAGCCATTCCACCACCAATTAAAATATGATCAGATTTTGGAATTAAATTGTCAATTACAGCAATTTTATCGGACACCTTTGCTCCACCTAAAATAGTAACAAATGGGTGAACAGGATTTTCCACAGCATTACCTAAAAATTTAATTTCTTTTTCCATTAAGAAACCAGCAGCTACAGGCTTACCAGCAGCCTTCATGGCACTAGCAATACCAACATTAGAAGCATGAGAACGGTGGGCTGTACCAAAGGCATCATTAACAAAAACATCTCCCAATGAAGCCCAGTATTCACCTAATTTAGGATCATTCTTGCTTTCGCGCTTACCAAAGTCATTGTCAATATCTTGGAAACGAGTATTTTCCATCAAGATGACGTCGCCATCATTCATTGCTGCAATTGCTGATTCTAATTCAGAACCTTCATTAACAGAAACAAATTTAACATCTTGATTTAATAATTCAGACAAACGTTCTGCTACTGGTTTTAAGGTTAATTCTTTTTTATCAGCATCGCTCTTAACCCGACCCAAATGTGAAAGAAGAATTAACTTACCATGATGTTCAATGATGTATTTAATTGTTGGCAAAGCTGCCACAATCCGATTGTCATTAGTAATTTCATTATTTTTTACAGGAACGTTGAAATCAGCACGCATTAACACTTTTTTATCTTGAACATCAACGTCTGAAACGATTAATTTAGCCATTTAATAACTGCCTCCACTTTTTCAATCAAAAAAGGCCGAAGGAGAATGCCTCCCTCCGCCTTCTTCTAGTAATTCATATCCAGTTTTAGTTATGGATTACAATAAGCTTGCAAATTTTTGCAAAGTACGGATCATTTGTGCTGTAAAGCCAGATTCGTTATCGTACCATGCAACGGTCTTAACGATTTGTGCATCGCCAGCTGTAACAACTTGTGTTTGAGTTGGGTCAAATACAGAACCAAATTCTGTACCAATAATATCAGAAGATACAATTTCGTCATCGTTGTAACCAAATGATTCATTGCCATCTGTAACTTTCTTAACTGCAGCATTAACTTCTTCAGCTGTAACTTTCTTTTCTAAGATAGCATCCATTTCTGTCAAAGAACCAGTAATAACTGGAACACGTTGTGCATGTCCATCTAACTTGCCTTGCAATTCAGGAATTACCATACCGATAGCTTTAGCAGCACCAGTTGAATGAGGAATTGTATTTTGAGCAGCAGCACGTGCAGCACGCTTGTTACCTTTACGATCTGGACCATCTTGTAATTTTTGAGTAGCTGTGTAAGCATGAATTGTTGTCATTGTACCAACTTTGATACCGAAAGCATCATTCATAGCTTTAGCTAAAGGTGCCAAGCAGTTAGTTGTACATGAAGCAGCAGAAATAATCTTGTCATCTTTGGTAATGACATCATCATTTACACCATAAACAACGGTCTTAACTTTACCAGCTGGAGCAGAAATAAGAACCTTCTTAGCACCGGCATCAATATGAGCTTGTGCTTTTTCTTCTGATGTGTAAAAACCAGTACTTTCAAGTACTAATTCAACACCATCATTTTTTACCCAAGGAATGTTACGGGCATCGGACTCTGCATAGACAGGGATTTTCTTGCCATCAATAACGATTGCATTATCTGTTGCGGAAACTTCATGTTTGAAAATGCCATGTGCAGTATCATATTTAAGCAAATGTGCCAACATATCTGGGGAAGTTAAGTCGTTAATTGCAACAACTTCCAAATCATCATTTGCAACTTCATAAATACGACGCAAAGCCAAACGACCAATACGTCCGAAACCATTAATACCTACTTTTGTAGCCATGTTAAGATTTCCTCCTTCAGGAAAATAAGTTTTATTTTAAAGGTTTTTATCCCTTAAAATCATTTCTGAGGCTGCCTCATCGGTAATCAATACCGTTTGTTGAGGAGCAACTTTCATATATGCTGCAATCGCCGCTGCCTTCTTCGGCCCACCAGCAATCGCAATCACATGTGAAATATCATTAAGATCCGAGATTTGTAAACCAATCTTCGGTACCTTGTATACTACTTGTCCTTGAGCGTCTAAAAAATCACCAAAAGCCTCGGCCACTGCTTGTCGCTGAGCTAATAAGTTGATTTCAGCAGTAGTCATATTCCGCCGATTAGCCATCGTTTTGGCCCGGCCAATACTATGAATCACGACATCAGCATGATTAATCAAATCCAAAACTGACTTCACCACTGGCTCTTGTAATAAAGGAGCAACACTTTTAGCAGATAATTCTTCAGGAACATATAAGTTACGATAGCGCCCCCCACTACGTGTGGCCATTTCCGCACAAACGGTATTAGCTTGAATGGCCATTGTTTCACCTAAGCCACCACGTGCGGGCACAAATAATAAATTACGTTCTGCTGAAAGATCAGGTGATAATGATTCACTAACCGCCGCCATTGTAGTTCCGCCCATCACGGCAATAATTGAGCGTCCGCCCGGAAGTAAGGAAGCCAACAAATTATTCAATTGGTGCCCCATTAAATCCAAAACGCCATGATACTGCTCACTATTGCCCGGCAAAATTACCACGCGACTAATTCCAAATAAGGACGCTAACTGCTCACTAATTGCGCTAGTATCACGTAAGCGGTTCATCAATTCACTTAACTGCTGAACTAACTTTGAACCCTTAGCTGTCAAGGACATACCTGACTTGGATGAATCTAATAAGCCACTATTACGAAACAGATCAGTCTCACGTCGTAATGCTCTCTCTGATGTGCCCAAGTCGGCTGCTAAAATACGCCGCCCAACAGGTTGCATCCAGCTAATACGCTGCAATATACGATAACGCCACTGAACCGTCTGTAAAAAGTCGGGCGCAATGGATTCAATTAACTTTAAATCTGTATCCATTTCTACACGTCCTTCTTGTGGGACACAAAATGTCCCCGTGTGACATAATTAGGCCCATCACTTCCAAAATAAAGGTGAGTTGCGATTTCCTTAACTCACAAGTAGATTATAACAAGTGCTTTTCTAATTTGCAACTAAGTAGACTAAAATAATTGTCCAGCAGATAAACTTTAATAAATAATGATCCAAAGTTGCTTTTTAAACTTGCAAATTATTCCAATAACTAAGTATGAACTAGCGACTAAAAATTGAATAAGATTTAAAGATAATAAAAAAATCGCTGATAACAGCGATTTAAAAAAGTTAATATTATGCGCCACCTGGGAGTCGAACCCAGATCCCAAGAACCGGAATCTTGTGTGCTATCCATTACACTAGCGGCGCAACACAAGTTATATTTTAACCTGTATCGCCAATTTTGGCAAGTACCTTTTTTAAATTTATATATTAGAATAATTTATAGATTGCAAGTTTGATGTCCAGGCTAGCTCAATCCTCGCTCAAAAATTGTACAAATCAATAATTGTCAGTGACTGCTCTTAATTTCAAAAACTGTTATTTGGTAACTTTTCTTTTTAAGCGCAAGCGCCACTTGATACTTCGATAACACAACAATACTAAGAAAATCAGGATAAATAACAGCACATAAATCCCCAAAATAACTATTAAAACAGCAAAAAGTGAATCATGATGATATGCCTGCAACAATAAATGATAAATTTTAGTTCCTCGAAAAACAAGCCGTCCAATAAGCCACACAGAAGTAAAAATTAGCGCATCACGTAAAGAAGCTTTAAAGATTGTTTTCATAGCACACCTTTTCTGTCACTATTGTTGACAATTAATTATTTTGGGGATTTTTCTTGTTCATATGCTGCTAAAGTACAAACTGATAAACCAATTGCCATAATAAAACCTATCAGTAAGGAAAAAACGATCACTTTCAAAGACCACGAGTTATGAGCAAAAAATGCCAAGCCCGTCATAGTTCCACCAATAAAATAAATTAACCAAGCCCATCTAACTTTAATTTTGAAAAAAAGCACGATTGTAGCTAATACCCCAGCTACCAGCAAAAACAATGGTCCCGTCCAATCGACATTTTGCTGAAAAATCAAATTAAAAACTACATAAAAAATTGTTAACCCGATTAAAGTAAGCACTAGTCGAAGATAACTAGGCTGCACCTTATACCATCTGATGATATTTTTCATGGCTATCACCTACTTTGATTTAATTTGAATCTACTTAAATTATACTGGGAAAAGGAAAGAAAACAAAGAAATTTTTAATCTAGATACTAGATAATAGAATATTTCCCGTTATCTTTTTACCATTTATTACTATTTGAAAGTTCTATAATAAAGTTATTAGGGGGTTATTTTATGCAACAAGAATCACTTTTTAAACAGTCAAATCAGGAACCCTTAGCTAATCGAATCCGGCCGCAAAATTTAGCAGAATTTGTTGGACAAAAACAACTTTTAGGTCCCGGTAAGATTTTGCGTGAAATTATTGAGAAAGATCAAGTATCTTCCATGATATTTTGGGGACCACCAGGTGTAGGTAAGACTACTTTAGCCCGAATTATTGCTCAAAAAACTCAAGCTAACTTTTTGAGTTTTAGTGCTGTGGACAGCAGCATTAGTAAAATCAAAAAAATCATGAAAACAGCCCAAATTCAACGTGGATTAGGCGAACGCACAATTGTGTTTGTTGATGAGATTCATCGCTTTAACAAAGCCCAGCAGGACGCTTTTTTACCCTACGTTGAGCGTGGCAGTATTATCTTGATTGGCGCCACCACAGAAAATCCCTCATTTGAAGTTAATTCTGCCCTCTTATCGCGTTGCCAGGTTTTTGTTTTAAAGACCTTAACAACTAATGATATTGTTGAATTGTTACAAAAAGTCTTAAGTAATCCTCGAGCTTTTCCCCAGCAAAAAATAAAAATTTCACCAGCTGCAATTACCGCAATTGCTAATTTTGCTAGTGGCGATGCGCGGGTGGCTTTGAACACTTTAGAAATGGCAGTTGTAAATGGTGAACGTCAAGACAAAGTGATCACTACCACTTCTAGCATTCTTCAACAGCTCATCACTAAAAAATTTATGAACTATGATAAAAATGGTGATGAACATTATAATTTAATTTCAGCTTTGCACAAATCCATGCGCAATAGTGATGTGGATGCCGCAATTTATTGGTTGGCGCGGATGTTAGAAGGTGGTGAAGATCCTCTTTATATTGCTCGTCGTTTAGTCCGCTTTGCCAGTGAAGATGTCGGCTTAGCAGATACGAATGCCTTAAATGTAGCAATTAATGTCTTTCAAGCCTGTCAATTTTTAGGAATGCCAGAATGTGATGTCCATCTCGTTGAAGCAGTAACGTACCTAGCTCTCGCACCTAAATCTAATGCCCTTTATCAAGCCCGATTGGCAGTGCAAAAAGATGTCAAAAAAACTTTGTCTGATCCAGTACCCTTACAAATTCGTAATGCTCCTACCCGTTTAATGAAGGACTTGGGTTATGGCAAAAGATTATCAATTAGCTCATAATACTAAAGACAAATTAACCACAATGCAGACAATGCCCGATGATTTAATGGGACACAGATATTACTATCCCACTGAACAAGGACATGAAAGCCGTTTTAAAGCCCGTCTAGAACAAATCTTCGCCTGGCACCAAAAGCATAAGTGAGTTGACGACCTTAAAATCACATTGAAAATTATTAGGAACAAATCCCAGCATTTTTTGACAAACCTCGATATACTTAATATGAAATCAATTAAAGAAAGAGGTTTTACAAATGACTAAAACGATTGGAATCTTTGTCGGCAGTTTACGAAAGGGTTCATATTCACGCATTATTGCCCAAGAAATGGCAAAATTATTCCCCGCAGGTTATGAAGCTAAGTTTATTGAAATTGGTAATCTTCCTTTATATAATCAAGATTTTGATGATTTAAACCAAGTCCCAGAAGCATATCCTACTTTTCGTGAGGAAGTTAAACAAATTGATGCAGCTCTTTTTGTAACACCAGAATACAATCGCAGTGTTCCAGCAGTATTAAAAAACGCATTAGACGTGGCTTCTCGGCCGTATGGAGCTAATGTTTGGGATGGTAAACCAGCAGCAGTTGTTTCTGTTTCTATTGGCGCTATTTCTGGATTTGGAGCTAATCATCATTTACGTCAGTCATTAGTCTTCTTGAATATGCCAACTTTGCAGCAGCCTGAAGCCTATATTGGTAACGTGCAAAAGTTCATTGATGAAGATAAGGGCGAAGTCAATAATCAAGGTACTAAAGACTTCTTAAAATCAATTGATGACGCATTCGTAAAGCTAATCGAACGTTATTAGTAATTAATTAAATCTATTTATTTAAAATAAGGAGCAACGACATTTGGTCATGCTCTTTTTTATTAAGGTCATAAGAATTACTTGAGATAAGAGTCTTTAAGAGTTGACTTTTCTCATAAATGTGATAAATTAGCAGAGTAACTAATAGAGTGCTAATTAATATAAGGAGGCTACATTATGTTAGTTCCAACAGTTATTGAACAAAGTCCTCGTGGCGAACGAGCTTATGATATTTATTCTCGTCTTTTAAAAGATCGTATTATTATGCTGTCAGGGGAAGTTAATGACCAAATGGCTAATACTGTCATTGCCCAGTTGCTGTTCCTAGATGCTCAAGATTCTAAAAAAGATATTTATATGTATATAAATTCCCCAGGAGGTTCGGTAACTGCCGGCCTAGCCATTATGGATACGATGAATTTTGTGAAAGCTGATGTTCAAACTATTGCCATGGGTATGGCAGCTTCAATGGCCAGTGTCTTATTGTCATCTGGTGCTAAGGGCAAAAGATTTGCTTTACCTAACTCCACCGTTTTAATTCACCAACCTTCTGGTGGGGCTCAAGGTCAGCAAACTGAAATTGAAATTGTTGCCGAAGAAATTCTTAAAACCCGGCAACGTTTAAATAAAATCTTGGCCGATAATTCCGGACAAGATATTGAAACCATTAAACGCGATACCGAACGGGACAACTATATGACCGCCCAAGAAGCTAAAGATTACGGCTTGATTGATGACATCATGGTTAATAAATCTGCTGAAAAATAATCTCTCTAATATAAAAAGAGAATCGCCAGAAATTGGCGATTCTCTTTTTATATTGCAACAATAGATTTTACAACACTATTTGTTCTGGAACTCCAACAACCTGTTCAGATCCAGTTTGTTGATCTATATATGATAATTCCACCTCAGAAAACTCTTCTTTATTCATTCTTTTTAATTGCTCCTTAACGCGACGACGCATTTCTATTGATAATTTTAAAATGGACTCTACATCATCCTTTTGAAAATGTCCATCAGGAAAAATTAATTTTATAAGGCCTGAAACCGTTTTTCTCACAGCAATATTATCACGCTGATTAAATTGGTTTCCCAATGTAAAATATTTATCAAAAGCATCCCCATAAGATTGTTTTCTCAATTCACGCATCACTTCAGCAAAATAATCGGTAATAAAACCATAATCTGTAGTGAAAAATGTTGACTTGTATTTAGGAATTTCCCATCCTGGTAAATAAGCATGAATTCGATCAAAAAAAGCAGAATCATTTGCCATGGCCTCAGGAAATGGTGCAAACAAGTGTGAAGTCATTAAAAGCGTTTCAACATTTTGATTAATATTGCCGACAAAAACCATGGAAGCACGCGCGGTAATTTCATCTTTACCACGGGCGAAAGAACCAGAAGCCATATAATCTTTCATAATTTGAACGCCATCTTTATCTTTAAAGTTAATCCCTGCTACCTCATCAAATGCAACCAAATCCCACATTCCTACTAGACCAACTTGACGCCGACCCATATTATAAAATAAATTTGCAACAGTTGTTTGACCGCCCGAAACCAAAATGGAATTAGGTGATAATTCCTTATATCCATGAGATTTTCCGGTTCCTCGTGGGCCTAATTCCACTAAATTATAATTATTTTCTATAAAGGGAACTAAACGCAGTAATAATAGTATTTGTTGTCGCAGTGTGAACTGAGTCTGTTCTAGCCCAATAGTCCTTAAAAGTAACCCAATCCACTCAGCAGTAGTAAAATATTTACGATTATCATAAATTTCATTGATGTCTAAATTAGATATTTGGATGGGATCTAATTTCTCCAAAATAAATGGACAGTCTTGACTGCTTTCATCAAAATGATAGCTCAACCGAACAATACACCAAATTCCTCCTGCCAAAAGGCGATCATATTCTTGAGGATATCTGGAATTCACAATTACTTCTTTAATACCTAAATTGCTAAAAGTAGCCTCATAACGGTCTTTATGAGTATTTAAATGAACTGTTACTTTGTCAATAACCGTGTAGACTCCTAATTCACGGATTTTAGCCTTTACCTTTTCAGATTCATCCGGCCGAACATAATTATTAGCCAGTGTAGCTCGGACCCGTTGTACTCCTTGATCTACAATTTGTTCATCAACACTATTAGCAAACATCCCTAATAAATATTCTAAAACATAAGTTGGCACATTAGCACCCTGCTTAATACGATTAGTTAAATCCTTTCGTACAAAGCGACCTGCAAAATGATTGGTTAATTTATTTAATAATTCTTGATCCACAATTAATACCCCATAATCTTAAAAATCAAAACCAAAATCGCCAGCAATAATTACATCTATTTGAAAGCTCTCAAAATACTTCGTTCCTGTTGTTAAATTTTCAATAACTAAATGATAATCCCGATCACGTTGATATTTTTGATTTTTTAAAGAAATTTTTTGCCGATAAATACGCGACTCCACATCTGCAGCTGCAGAATCAGCTTGAATACTTTCCTCACTGGATATAATTTGCTGTTTTTCATCAGTAAAATAAATTTTAAACTTGCAAGCTAAAACTGTATCACTAATTGGAGCAGTCTGAATAAAAGGTAAAGTTAAATCTAATTCTGTTAAACGATGGTTGACGTTTCCTAATTTTAGTTGTACATATTGAGCCTGCGAACGATTGGAAGACATCTTAATATCTAAAATTGGTACTAACATTTCTTGAATTGAGCTGCCACCATGAACATAATTCTTTGCCCCAACCACTTTAAAAACATTAGCTGACTTAGGATAATATACCCAGCGTTGATCTTCATTATTTAAAGTTGTTCCTAAAGGTAATTTTTGTACGCCCATTTCCTGGATACTTTCTTTGGCAATAGCATATCGTGCTTTCTTAACTATTGGCTGTTGTAAATCCAAATTTATTTTGTCAGATTCTGAAATTAAACGATCGCGATAAATAAACCCATGATCAGCTGTTACCAAAATATGACGTACGCTAATTGTCCGTAATGCTTGAACTAGATTCTTAATTTCCTTAATAGCTGTTGTTGCAGCATTAAAAACCTCATTTTCAGTTTTAGGATTGTCACCTACCGCATCAATTTCATTATGATAAATATAAATAACTTTTTTACCAACAAAATTAGCTTTTAATTCAGCACTTGTACAATTTAATAATTCATCCAATTCGAAAACCGCACTATTTGATTGATAGTTTTGTAATATTTGGGCGCGTTTAACTTTTGTATCAGCTAAATGGTCGTCCACTAAAAGCTGTAAATCGGCATTTAATTCTAACTTTTGATGAGGTAATAATGCAGGCATTCCTAAATATGTTACAGAAGGAAGACAACTAATCAGATAATCCATCTGTGTATGAATACGATCGTCTTGATCTAAAAGTTCTTGGAGTTCTTTTGCAATTTCAAATCGCATAGCATCCGATATTATCACTACAATTCGATCGCTTTGTAGACGCACATAATTATGATAAAAATTTACTTGCTGATGTTTAGACGGTAATTGACTATCTATAAAATTGCTATTCCAATTTTTAATTATTTGATTCAAATAGTCATTCAAATAATAATTAGTGACTTGATCTTTAATATTTTTATAGTTTGTAGGATCATTAATGTGCTGATAGTTAACAATAAATTGGCGATACCAACTATCCATCAAGTAATCCTGTGCCATATACTGCTGGATATTCTCCGCGATCGTAGATTGTGAAACAAATGATTGGCATAAAATTTTTAAAGCAAATTGTAACAATTGATATTGAGGATAAAATTGCTCATATCGAGTCATCTTCTGTCTAAATTCGCAAATACTTAAAAGATTTTGGTCACCAACCATGGCAGTAAAATCACTGCTCAAAATTCGATCTTTTAACCACTGAAGAATTAAAACATCTAATTCTTCATATAAATTAACTTTTAAGATATCCTCCATTGACACTTTTTGTAAAAATTTTCCCAAATTTAATTTTTGCCATACAAACTTGCTTAATTTATTAAAGATATGTCTAGATTCATTAGAATCAGCATATCCAGACATAAATGCTATCACATTAGTTAATCGATTAGTCTGATAACTAGATAATTCGTCAGGCAAATCCAATTCCATTTTGCTGTATGTATAATTAATATACAAAGTACATATCAATGTTGGTATGTCTTCATTTAAAGGTAAATAACCAAATTCCTGTTCAACTAACTTCCAAAAAGTGTCCAAGACATTATATTTAGCAAAATCTATTAAATAAGCATTATCTTCTAAACCACCTTCAAATAACCTTTTAAGAAAATTGCTCATTTGTACTTGATCTACTTTTAAAATTACAGCCATAATGCCTAATTCCGGAAAATTTAGTACCGTTTCATTTAGATGCTTTTTAAATTGTGCAACACGCCGTTTATTGGCAAAAAATTTAAAATGATCTTTCACAAATATCAATTGATTGGAAGGTAAACCCAATTCTTTTAACAATAGATGATGAATATCTGCTGTAAAGATATAAGAATATTCTTCTACATCGGTTAAAAAATTGTTTTCAATAGTTGGACGAGTAAAAGGAGCATAAATTAAATATTTATCCTTTAAGTGGCCTTCTAAAAATGTTTTGGTTTTAAATTGCTGATTAGGTTGCATGCTAATTATTTCAGCTTGTAAAGCACTACCAATTTCATCTATGCTATCAACTAATTCTGCATTATTGTCATACCAAAAGACTAGCCGTTGATTTTCAAAAATTTGATTTAATTTAGTTACAATAGTATTTACGTTTAACTCAACCATATTATTCTCCTACTTAATCTTAATTGTATTATACCTATTCTTACCTACTTGTGCCATTGGTCAGTCATAATCTCTCTATTAATTATTGTTCACACCCAGATATAATACCGGTGTCATCAAAAACTTAATTGACCAAATTCCGGAACGTTTTTTTGATGTGCAACAAGAAGGTCAAGTGGAAATTATTGGCTGGCTGTATCAATTTTATAACACGGAATTAAAAGATAACGCGTTTAAAAAGAAAAAATATCTTACTAGTGATATTCCAGCAGTTACACAATTATTTACCCCAGAATGGATTGTGCGTTATCTGGTACAAAATTCTCTAGTT
>NZ_SCHP01000001.1 GCF_013607485.1 Bombilactobacillus bombi | reverse complement strand
AAAGGTAATAAATATTGTTTACACTTAAGTTGGTCTGACATAGGTTTCACTTCTTTAGTAGCAGATGACTAAAGTGTAGCCTATTCAGGCTTTTTTATTCAAGAATTATTAACTAGCACCACGCGTCACCACTAAACTACTCAATCTTAAATCTTGAAGTGTTAGCTGGGATAAGGATTCTTTTATCTAGGCTGAATTGCTGTTTTAGATGCATTACCGTTATTAAAATTACTATGAATAAAAGAGTTAAAATCCCAAAATTTAGATAATTAATCCTCTTATATAGAAAAAGTAAAAAGCTTTAATTAATTGCATCCCAGGATGGCAAAACTAGAGGATCTTGAGCAAACTGTTGCTGTTCTTGTTCACTCAAATAGGACTTTTTAATTATTACTTCATAAACGTAATCTCTAAACCATTGGACACTCATCACAAAATATCCCTTGGTCCCAATTTTGTCACCCCATGAATTTTCAACTTTCCATTTTAAAGGCTGCCCTTGCTTATCTAAATCAACTCCCGTCAAGACCATAGCATGAGACATTGCCGCTTGTCCGTAATCGAGGCGCAATCCCTTGTCTAAATCCAAATCGATTCCAAACAAAGAATTATAATCATATAGGCCAGATGCTAAGAGCCCTTTTTGGCGATTTAATTGTTCCAAAACATCATTGCCAAACCACACCGGCTGGCCAGCTTGCAATTGCTGAATTGCTAGTTGTTCTAAACGTTGAATTGGCAGATTCAAGTCCTTAGCCGTTTTAGCACCTACCATATTAGTATTTTCTAAGCAATAAGTGCGCCCTAATTCCTTATTATCTTGCGGAGCATTTAAAATACCGACCCAATCATCAAGATTAAAGGAACAATATTTTTGTGCAAATTCTTGTGGTGTCAACCCGCGTTCTTGAATTAACTGCTGCTGATCATTGCGTAATTCTAAGTCAAAATGGCGGGGCGGTTGACCAAAAGCATATACACAAATTCGATACACTTCCGCAAGTTTAGCAGTTATTAAATCATTGAGCGTCGATACGGCGGGATTTTGCTTAGCCAAGTTTCTGATGTCTTTTGCATCCTTGCGTAATTTTGCTTTTAATACCGTTGAAAATTCTTGAGTATGTTCCGAATTGTAAGTTTCCGGCATTACAGACTTAGGAACTACTCCGTATTTTTTAATTAAATTGACTGCATAAGACCATTGTCCGCCGTCACCATCAGGATCAGCCAATAATTGGGCTACGGTTCGATCAGTTAATGGTAAATGCGCAGTTTGAACCAGGCGTTGATAAAACCAATTAGCTTTTTCTAAACGATCATAAAAGGATAAATAGTTTTGCGATAATTCAAAATCTTTAAGGCCATATTCTGCAGCACATTGGGTCCTTAAAAGCGTTAAAGCGGCAAATAGCCAGCATCGACCTGATTGTTTTTGATTGGACACTTTACCCGTTTTGATTTCTACTGAAAACGTGGGTTCTAATTGCGATTGTACTGCAAGATTTTGAGCCGCTTGATTAATACCATTAGTCTGCACCGCATTAGCAATTACTTGATGCGTTTTTTGCTTTCGAAATTCTGCTTGGAATTTTTTTATTTGTGTTTCCGTAATTGCTTGCACTATAAAATCACTCCCCTAGACTTTTCTTAACAGACAGTTTAGACTATTAATTAATGCTAGTAAACCATTAATGAGGAAACCTTAATCATGACAACAATTAAAATTGCTTATCTCTACGAAGATTTAATGAATACTTACGGCGATTGTGGTGATGTCAAAATTATCCGTTATCTGTTAAAACAACAAGGATATGACTGTACGATTACCAACATTAGTCTTGGTGATGAATTCAATGCCTTTGATTATGATTTTCTCTTTTTTGGAGGGGGTCAAGACTTTGAACAATCAGTCGTTGCTAAAGACATCATTCGCCATCGAACTACAATTCAGGAGTTTATTGAAGCCGGCGGCCCAATGTTATGTATTTGCGGAGGATATCAATTTTTAGGCAGCTACTACCAAACCAGCGGTGGCCAAACAATTGAATGCTTAGACCTTTTGCCTTTGCATACAGTTTTTAACCCCCAAAAAAGAATGATTGGTGATACTAAATATACTACTGAATTTGGGGAAGTGCGTGCCTTTGAAAATCATAGCGGTCAAACTTTTTTTGATGATTCCCAAAAACTTCAGCCTTTTGGCAAAATGATTATGGGATATGGTAACAATCCTGATGATGGTGTAGAAGGTATGCAGTACAAAAATGTAATCGGCAGTTATTCCCACGGACCCTTATTGAAAAATCTTAATGTCGCAGAAGCTTTGACTAAAAAAATAATTGCTTGGCATGAAAAAACTACTAAAAAGAGTTTAGCAACTCAAAAATAATAGATGTTTTTAATAAAGATACCAAAAGAAATTAGTCTCAAGGCTAGTTTCTTTTTTATTTCTAGTTGTAAATTTGGCTCTGTTTTATCATCCCTTTGGAATGCAATTTTTCTAAATTATTGCTAGTTAACGATTGGCTTTAAAAGAAAGTTGTTTATAATTAAATTATTAATGAAGGAGGAACCATTTCATGGCACAAACAGCAATTACAATTTCGAGTCTAAGCACTCAATTTGCGGAAATTTATCAGCAACAACCGACTGATTTTTATTTTGCTCCCGGACGGATTAACTTAATTGGAGAACACACTGACTATAATGGTGGTCGAGTTTTCCCCTGTGCCATTAGCTTGGGTACATACGCAGCTTTAAAACCACGCACCGACCAAACAATTCGCCTCTACTCTGTTAACTTCCCTGAAGCCGGAATTAGTGAATTTACTGCCGATCAACTAGAGTTTGTAGCTCAAGATTGGACTAGTTATCCTAAAGGAATGTTTAAGTTTTGGCAGGAACATCAGCATCCATTCTTACATGGTTTTGACATTTTAGTTCAGGGTAATATCCCTGCAGGCGGGGGCTTATCATCTTCTGCCTCTATTGAAATGTTATTCGGCAAAATTTTGACGGACCAATTTCAAGAGCCAGTAGACCAGTTAACCTTAGTCAAAATGGGCCAAGAAGTAGAAAACAAGTTCATTGGTGTACAATCAGGAATCATGGATCAATTCGCTGTAGGTATGGGCCAAGCGGAACAAGCAATTTTGTTAGATACCAACACTTTAAAGTACGAAATGGTCCCAGTACATTTACAGCAGTACCAAATCATTATTATGAACACTAATAAAAAACGTACCTTGGCTGACTCCAAATATAATGAACGTCGTCAAGAATGCGAAGAGGCCCTCAAACGCCTGCAGACAATTAGCGACGTTACTACTTTAGGCGCTTTAACAAAAGATGAGTTTGATACGTTAACCTACGCTATTGGCGATGAGACTTTAATTAAGCGTGCACGCCATGCAGTTTTTGAAAACCAGCGGACAATTCAAGCAGTTCAAGCCCTGAAAAATAATCAGCTGCAAACCTTTGGTCATTTAATGAATGCTTCGCATATTTCTTTAGAATATGATTATGAAGTAACCGGAATTGAATTAGACACTTTAGTTCATAGTGCTTGGCAACATGGTGCTCTAGGTGCCCGGATGACCGGAGCTGGTTTTGGCGGTTGTGCTTTAGCTTTAGTGGCACAAGACCAGACTGATAACTTTATGCAGGCGGTTAATCAAGATTACCAAGCTCGGATTGGTTATGCTGCTGACTTTTATCCAGCAAAAATAGTTGCCGGTCCTCAAAAAATCCATTAGAAAAGAAGATATCATGACAAAAAATTTAGTTACTGAATTTGCTGAACAAATCATTGCTCAAAAAACCACATTTCAACCCTTAGATCGAACCTATTTAGTTAATAAAATTTATGCTTTAGTTGGTGAAACTAATTTGCCGCAACCCACAGCATCCATGCCCCTACTAGAAATAGTAGCGCAATTAGTAGAAAGTGCTGTCCAGAATCAAAAAATTGCCGCTGATTCTCAAAGCCGCGAAATTTTAGCCTGCCAATTGACTGACCTTTATACTCCTAGTCCTAGCCTAGTTAACCAGACTTTTTGGAATCAGTATCAATTAAGTCCTCAAAGCGCCACAGATTATTTTTATCAACTGTGTGAACGTAATAATTACATTAAAGTTGCTGATAATGCCAAAAATATCAGCTACCAAACTACAACTAAATATGGTGATTTAGAAATTACAATTAATTTGGCTAAGCCAGAAAAAGATCCCAAAGCCATTGCTGCTGCTCGTAAACAGCCACAAACTGGTTATCCAGCCGATAAGTTAAGCATGGAAAACGAGGGCTATTTAGGACGGGCTAATTTTCCTGCACGCACTAACCACCGTATTATCCGCTTCACATTAGGCGGTGAACCTTGGGGTTTTCAGTATTCTCCCTATGCTTATTTTAATGAGCATTGTATTTTTCTTTCCCAAGCACAGCGTCCAATGCACATTGATCGCAGCACTTTTAATAATCTTTTTGAAATTATTCGCTTATTGCCGCATTATTTTGTCGGCAGTAATGCTGATTTGCCAATTGTAGGAGGATCAGTTTTAAGTCACGATCATTATCAAGGCGGACGTCATGAATTCCCAATGATGAAGGCACCTATAAAACATACTTTTAAACTAAATCACCATCCAAACCTACAAGCAGGAATTGTCAACTGGCCGCTTAGTGTTATCCGTTTGCGGGGATCACAGCCAGCAGAATTAATTCAAGCCAGCAGTGAAATTTTACAGGCATGGCAGCATTTTAGTGATGAAGCGGTGGATATTCGCGCTTTTAGCGAAGGCCAAGCGCATCATACAATTACACCGATTGTTTATCGCCAACATGAGCAATGGACAATTGATTTAGTTTTGCGGGATAATCAAACTTCTAAACAATATCCCGATGGTATTTTTCATCCACATCAAGACGTACAACATATCAAAAAGGAAAATATCGGTCTGATTGAAGTCATGGGTCGAGCCATTTTACCGGCTCGCTTACAAAGCGAACTCCAAGAAGTCCAACATTATCTTTTACAAGAAGATAATCATATTGCTGCTTATCATTTACCATGGGCTCAACAATTACTACAAAATCACCAAATTAATTCTGCTAATGTCCAAACTATTATCCAAGAATCAGTAGGACATATCTTTGCACGGGTTTTAGAAGATGCTGGTGTTTTCAAAGATACAGCTGCTGGACAGCAGGCTTGGGAACAATTTATTCAAGTGATCAATCAAAAATAATTAGTTTTACGAATATTTTCCTAACAAAAGTATTTTTTTTGACTTCCATTGTGTGTATAATAAGTTTCAACCTAATTAATCAAGGGAGATGGAGTCAATGACTACAACAACTCCGAGCTATCAAAATGATGCTCAAGTGCAAAAACATCGCTGGTTAATCCTCAGCGCGGTTGGCTTATTTACCTTTATGTCTACTCTGGACGGCAGTATTGTGAATATTGCTTTGCCGGTTATCAGCCATGATTTACACATTCCCATGAATCAAGCTGAATGGGTAGTTTCTTTATATTTAATTATTATTTGTGCTTTACTGTTGTTTTTTGGTAAACTCAGCGATCATCTAGGCAAAATTAAAATATTTCGCTGGGGCACGCTGCTTTTTGTGATGGGTTCTTTATTGGCAGGCTGGCGTATTAATTTAGCTTTCTTACTAGGTGCACGCAGCCTTCAAGCTATTGGAGCCGCTATGACTATGGCTACTAATAATGGTATTATTACAGAAATCTTCCCTAGCACCCAGCGCGGTCAAGCCTTAGGCATGATCGGTTCATTTGTCGCGCTAGGCTCAATTGCAGGACCGGGTATTGGCGGCTTACTATTAGCTAAACTAAGCTGGAGTTATATTTTTTGGATTAATGTGCCGATTGGTTTAATTGCTATTATTGTCGGCTATTTGGTATTTCCACCAGATATTACTTTTACGCAAGTACCCTTGGATAAAATTGGCAGCTTTTGTTTTGCTTTAACAATGGTAACCTTATTTGGTGGTGTCTTCGTAGGTCAGCAAATTGGCTTTAATCAAATTAGCGTTTGGGGAATGTTTATAATCGCTATTATTGCTGGCAGCCTATTCATTAGTACTGAACGGCAAAATAAGCATCCTTTATTGTCTTTTGACCTTTTTAAAAATGCTAATTTTTCCTTAAGTTTATTATGTGCGTTATTAATCTTTATAACTAATTTCTTCTTTAATGTTGTTACTCCATTTTATTTGGAAAATGCTCGACACTTAACTCCCAAACAAACTGGTTATATTTTGATGATTTTCCCAATTATTCAAGTCATTGCCGCACCCTTAGCTGGCAGTGCCTCGGATAAAATTGGACCCAAATTAATTACTTTTTTGGGATTGATATTTATTTTACTTAGTCAAATTGGTTATGTTTTGTGTGATCTGAACACTTCGATGGGGCTATTTGTGATTAGCGTTGCGCTAATGGGGCTAGGTAATGGTATTTTCAGTTCTCCTAATAATTCTTTAGTTATGAGTTCTGTTCAGACTAAAGATTTGGGGATTGCTGGCAGTATTAATTCGCTATCTAGAAACCTCGGCATGGTCATTGGTATTTCGAGTGCAACCACCATTTTATTTGCTGCTATGAGTCATAACTATGGTTCACACGTTGCTACTTATTTACCAAAACATCCAGAAGTTTTCATTTACGGAATGCATGTAGTATTCACGATTTCTGCTTTGATTTGTTTAATTGCTACTGTCCTTACGGGCTGGCGGTTATTCACCAAGAAACAATAGCCCAAAGTGCATGGTAAACACATAAACCAAACAAAAAAAAGAGTTGAGACGATATTGTCTCAACTTTTTTTATAGGGATTTTAATTATCCAAAAATTTATTAGCCCGAAATATAGCTAAACAAATCATCGGTACAATAATCACAGCGGCAATTAGTTCGGGAATTCCATTAGTTGCCACTATTGTCATGATAACTGCATTTAAAGCTCCAGAAGTAACCTTATAAGCACTAGCCATGGCGGAAGCAAACAATAAGCGCATTAACCCTAAAACTACTAAGGTATTGGTTAAAGAGCCAATTCCTGCGGCCAAGGCCATGCGCAATGTTTTTGCTTGAAGCTTATTTTTAGTTTGCCGATAAACTACTCCTGCCAAATATCCGACTAGAATGCGCGGCAATACCGCAATAATGGGATTAGTGAATACCATTGTGTCTAAAGGGCTAGTAGGAGCTGTATAAGCACGGATCATAGTTCCAATTCCCCAAATCAAGCCCACCAAAGCCCCATCACCCGGGCCTAAAACAATAGCTGCAACAATAACTGTCAAGTGAATGATTGTCACATTAACCAAACCCAAAGGTATAAAACCTAAAAAGGGTGTCATCGATTGGACTAAAATAATGGCAATTAAAACTGCTCTAATTGCTAACTTGTATGCTCTGTTTTTTTTCATCATTTTCACCTAATCATATATTCTTTGTCATTATATTACATTTATTACTAATCAAGTTCAATTTGAATATAAGTTATTTAGGGCTTCAATTTAGTGATTTCATCATAATTAACAGTTGTATTATCAATACCAGCAACTTCAAATCCATTAATCTGTAAAAATTCTTTTCTAAATGTATCATAGGCCGTCAAATCAGTATTAAAATTAGCCGGCGTAATTTTATTCATTAAATCTACAGTTTGCTTTTGCGTATCGCTATCTAACTCCCAGGCATCAGGCCGTAAGCGTCCGTGACTATCTATTTGCGCTTTCTTGCCATACACCATATCTCTAAATAACCGATCTTTTTGCATAATCGGCGTTTCATGAGTTCCTTTTTTTAACATAACTTTATATAAGGCAATACAATACAAAGGAAAAATTGGAATCACTACGGAAGCTTTTGTAGTAACTGCTGTAGAAACACTAATTAGTGCTTGTCCCTTGATATCATTAATGTGTTTTTGAATTTTATGGGCGGATTTTTCGGCGTCTGCTTTTGCCCTACCTAAAGTACCCTCATGATAAAAAGCATAAGTTGCCGGCGATCCAATATAAGAGTAAAGAATTGTCTTAAAGCCACTAGCTAAAACACCCGCTGCCTTAAGTTCCTTAACCCAAATTTCCCAATCTTCACCACCCATCACTTTAATGGTGGCTGCAATTTCCTGCTGACTAGCAGCGGCAATTGTTTGATAAAACAATGCATTTTTTTCTAAATTAATGTTATAGCCACTAACATTTTGTCCGATGGGTTTAATTTGTGAACGCCATACTTCGTCTGGATTATCGGGATTGGTACGTTTCGGAGCAGCGACGGAATAGATTAATAAGTCAATTTGGCCGCCAAACTCTGTTTGAATATACTTAATTACCTGTTGCTTCATTTGGTGAGTAAAAGCATCTCCCAGAAAGTTTTTGGCAATAAGGCCCTCTTTTTGCGCCTCTTGTTTAAAATAAATATTATTCCACCAACCTGGCGTTCCTAACATGGTTTTATCTTTAACAGGACGTTCGAAAGAAACACCTATCGTATCGGCGCCCGCACCAAAAGCCTGCGTTATACGGCTAGCAAGTCCATAACTAGAGGAGGCACCAATAACAAGCACTTTTTTAGCGCCCTTATACTCTCCTTTATTTTTCACATAATTAATTTGGTTAATAACTTCTTGCTGACAGCCATAAGAGTTAACACTGCGGGCCACATTATCCTGGAGCTTTTCATGAATTTTAACTAAATTTTCAGACATTCTACCCACCTCACTTCTTAGTTTATAAGTTTACTCTTCTTTTGAGTTGCCCAGGGATATAACACCAATCTTTTACACTTGACTTTCTCTTAATTTACATTAAAATTATTTAAAGTACATCAATCAAAGAAGAGGTTGCCAAAATTATTAGTCAGCTGGTGGAGATGAGATAGCATCGTTGAAGTCAGGCAAAAGGAATTTTGGCCGAAATCATTTATTACTATTTTGATAAATGGTTGGGACTAGATTGAACAAGTCTAGGACTGTCGCAGCTTCAAGGCTGCGGAGTGCTATCTACGATTATTATCAGTAGGCCTCTTAGCGTCCAGCGTTAAGAGGCTTTAATCGTTTTTAGGTTTCTTCTTATAAAAAAGGAGAATAAGTATGGCAGAAAAAAATACTGTCCAACGTAACTTAAAAACCCGCCATGTCACTATGATTGCGCTAGGCGGCTGTATCGGAACTGGTTTATTTATGACCTCGGGCTCCACTATTTCTAAGGCGGGCCCTGGGGGTGGCTTAGTCGCTTATATTGCGATGGGTTTAATGGTCTATTTTTTAATGACTAGCTTGGGTGAATTAGCAACGAATTTACCAGTTTCTGGATCTTTTGCCACATATAGCGCTAAATATGTCGATCCAGCTCTAGGTTTTGCGATGGGCTGGAATTACTGGTTTAATTGGACGATTACGGTGGCTGTTGATATTTCAACTGCAGCCTTATTAATCCAATACTGGCTGCCCCAAACCCCCGGCTGGATTTGGAGCTTACTAGTTTTAATAATTATTTTCTTAATTAATGCCTCAACAGTTTCTACTTTTGGCGAGACAGAATACTGGCTGTCCATAATTAAAGTTGTCACAGTTATTGTCTTCTTAATTATTGGTTTTGCCATGATTTTTGGCATTATGAATGGCCCCGCTGTGGGCTTGAAAAATTTCACTTATAAAAAAGCACCTTTTGTGGGAGGATTACCAGCGATTATCAATGTCTTCTTAATTGCCGGATTCTCTTTCCAAGGTACGGAATTAATTGGCGTTACGGCGGGAGAATCCCAAAATCCTGAAGAAGCTGTACCGAAGGCCATTAATGACGTTTTCTGGAGAATTTTATTGTTCTATATTTTATCAATTTTTGTGATTGCTGCCTTAATTCCTTATACTAGTCCTAACTTATTAAGTGCTGCTGATGGTAATATTGCAGTTTCACCATTTACATTGGTCTTTAAACGTGCTGGATTAGCTTTTGCAGCTAGTCTGATGAACACAGTAGTTTTAACTTCAGTCCTTTCTTCAGCCAACTCTGGAGCCTACGCTTCTACACGAATGCTGTTTGCATTAGCTAAAGATAATTATGCTCCTAAGATTTTTGCCAAGACCTCTAAAAGTGGTATTCCTTTCTATGCTTTATTGGCCACAATTATTGTCTCCCTCTTAACTTTTACAACAAGTATTTTTGGTCAAAAAATTTACATGTGGCTAGTGGCAGCTTCTGGTTTAACTGGCTTTATTGCTTGGGTTGGAATTGCGCTGAGTCATTATCGCTTCCGGAGGGCTTTTATTAAGCAAGGCCACCAACTTAGTGAATTAAAATATCATGCTAAACTGTTTCCTTTAGGGCCAATCATTGCTTTAATTTTATGTATCGTAGTAATTGGTGGCCAAAATATTGATGCCTTCATCCATTGGGACTGGCAACAAATTGGTGTAACTTATATCAGTGTGCCCCTAGTTTTAATTTTATACTTTGGTTATAAATGGAAGCATCATACTAAAATTATTCCATTAGATGAAATTGATCTTTCCAGTAGCAATAATAACTAACTTTTTGATATATTTTGTTTAAACATTTAGGGATGCCCATAACCCTAAAAAAGCTCCAGAAAAGAAAAATCTGGCGCAAATGAAGAATTAATTATCAGCCTTATCCAAGATGATAAGGCTTTTTCTTTGTAATTTAATAAGAATATGATTTAATGAAAGCAGATGTCTTATTTTTGATTTAAAAGTATTAGATATTAGATGGAGGTCATTTTATGCCAGTTATGGAACGGGCCAAAGAAACTGCCCTGACGAAATTTACATCCTTAGTTTATTTATATACCGGTTTAGGAGTTGCTTTTTGGTTATTGTCGGCGTTTGCACTAGCCAAAAATCAAGCATTCACCATGCCAATTTTAACCTGGGGAATGCAACATCGAATCATTTTTACAGTTTTAGAAATTGCTATTCCCATCGGTTTAATCAGTTTGTGTCAGTCATTAGCTCAACGTTCATATTTCCTCACATTCATCTGTTATTTAGCCTTTTTAGCCTCTTTTGCCTTGATGGGCGTCCCAATTTTCTATGCTTATTCTGCTAAGAGCATTTTGCAGGCTATTAGCATGACTGCCGTGGCTTTTGTGGTGATGGCAGGATATGGCTATGTTACCCGCACCGATTTAATGAGCTGGAACAAGGTGTTAATGACTGGTTTAATTGCTGTAATTATTGTATCAATTTTAAACTTGGTACTGTTCAAGAGTTCAATAGCCATGTTAATTATTAACGCTGTTATCATGATTTTATTTCTGGGCTTTATTGCTTTTGATTCCCAAAATTTGAAACGAATTTATCATCAATATCAAGGAACTAATTTAGGGGCTATTGCATTGGTGGCTTCTATTAGTTTAGTACTTGATTTTATTAATTTACTACTCAGTGTTTTGTCAATTTTTGGTAATAATAACTAATTAAGTTTTTTATTGCTGCTCTTTTTAGCGGAGCGGCTTTTTTATTTTGAGGAGGAATTTTTGTGACGCATAAATTTCAGCATTGGACTACCTTGGTTGGTATTATTGCTTTAACAACAGTAACTCGCTTAGACTCAGTTATGGCCCCGTCGTTAGTTAAGATTCAGCAAACCTTCCCGCAAGCAGATCCGACCCAAATAGAATCCATTGCCTCCATCGGCGATGTTGCATCAATGCTAGCTTCTTTTATTTTTGGTTTTATTTTAACTAAAATCACTTATAAACACGCAGCTATTTTAGGCCTGTCACTTTTAGCTGCTGGGGGCTTATTGCCAATTTTTATTCATCAAAATGTTGCGCAGCTTATCTTTTTTGCTTTAGTAGTGGGCTTAGGTAGTGGTGCCATTACAACTATTTTGCCTAGCCTATCAGCGTCAGCTTACCATGGTGAAAGGCGTTCTAGTCAATTTGGTTTTAATGTTGCTTTAGAAGATGGCTTTGCTATGGTTTGGATTGTCATTGGCGGTTATTTAGCAACTATTAGCTGGGTTCATAATTACTATGTTTACTTAATTACTCTAGTAGCCTTAATTTTAGCTATTTTCTTTGTTCCTAATATTCATCCTACTGATAATTCCACTGTCAAAGAAGATTATCAACAGTCCAAAAGGGATCAATGGGGCTTTATTATTGCATTGGTTCTTATTTCCATGTTAGTGGAAATTCTAGTGGCTGTAATGACTAATAAAATGGCGCTTTATTTAAATTATTATCATATTGGTGGCCCTAGTACTGCTGGACAAGCCCTCTTATTCGTCCGTGCAGCTTCGATTGTGGCCGGAGTTTTTATCAGTTTTTATCGCAAGGCTTTTCGCAATTACTTATTAGCCGCTGGCTTTGGTTCAATTATTCTCGGTGCTCTGATTTTAATTTATGTTCATACTTTTTGGACTAGTGCTTTAGCAGCCTTTTTAATTGGTACAGGCGGCTCAATTGCCTTAATTACAATTCCTTTTTTACTATCTAACTTAGCTTCTGCTAAAGTTTATCCGATTGTTATGGGAACTTTTTCTGCTTTAACAAGTTTAGGTTTTGCCTTTTCCGCTTGGTTCTTTAAATACGCAGCGCCAATTTTTAGTAGCAATAACTTGATCGGAACTTTTCGCGCAATGATAGTTTTAAGTGCTATCATTATAGTAGTATTAGTTGCTACTAAAATTCAAAAACGCGCCAGTAATTAAGGGGGAATAGTCTTGCTGAATTCGTTTCCACAAGCGGTCACCATTGCCGGTTCAGATTGTGACGGTAGTGCTGGGCTGCAAGCTGATTTAAATACTTTTCAAGCACAAAAAGTGTATGGGATGTCTATTGTCACTGCTGCTGTAGCAGGTAATTCATATGGGATTTTTGATTCAGTGGCTTTAACCACAGACTTTATTGATGCTCAATTTAAGGCTTTAGCAACAGATTTTAAAATCCGAGCTGTCAAAACTGGAATGTTGACTGATCAAGCCACCATTGAATGTGTTGTCAAAAACTTACAGCACTATCAGTGGCCTAACTTGGTGTTAGATCCTGTAATTATTACCAAACATCAAGCATTGCTTTTGGAGACTAAGGCTTATCAAACCTTAATTAAAGAATTGTGGCCGTTGGCCTTATTAGTAACGCCAAATTTTTTTGAAGCTCAAAAATTGTCGGGATTAAAACTAGCAACTTCTCTCCAAATTCAGCAAGCCGCCCAGCGGCTTCAAGAACTTGGTGCTAAAAATGTTTTGATTAAAGGGACGCATGATGATCCCCAACAGCAAAAAGTGCGTGATTATGTGCTTTTTGAAGATGGTACAGAAAAGTGGCTAGAAGCGGATTTAATTCATACCACTCATGTTAATGGTACGGGTGATACCTTATCGGCAGCTATTGCCGCCCAGTTAGCCTTAGGCAAAACTTTGGATGCAAGCATTCAAATAGCTGAAAATTATACACATCAAGCTATTGCACAAGAAATTGCTGTTGGCCATAAATATGGCCCGATTAATCATTTAGTTTAAAGGGAGGTAATTTGATGAAAATTGGTTTTATTGGTACTGGTGTAATGGGTAATGCTATTGCCAGCAATTTAATAAAGGCTGGTCATAATTTATGGGTTTATAATCGCACTAAATCTAAAACCGACAACCTAGTAGCAGCTGGTGCTACTTGGTGTGACAGTCCTCAAGCTGTGGTCAATGCTGCTGAAATTATTTTTACGATGTTGGGCTTTCCTCAAGATGTCGAGCAGGTGTACTACGGTGAAAAGGGTATTTTTGCAGCAGATGTTGCCGGTAAAACTTTGATAGATATGACTACTTCGCAGCCACAATTAGCTCAGAAAATTGCACAAACTGGTCAAGAACTAGGAGCAAAAGTTTTAGATGCACCTGTCTCTGGTGGTGACGTAGGCGCTAAAAATGCTACTTTAACTATCATGGTAGGTGGTTTACAAACCGTATTTGATGAATGCAAGCCCCTCTTTGACGCTGTTGGTTCTAAGGCCCAACTCTTTGGCCCGTCCGGCGCAGGTCAAAACACTAAAATGGCTAACCAAATCATGATTGCTGGCACAATGACTGGCATGAGCGAAATGTTAGTTTACGCCCAAGGAGCAGGGCTAGATCTTCAAAAAGTTTTAGATACTGTAGGTGCTGGCAGCGCAGCTAATTGGAGCTTATCTAATTATGGGCCACGTATTCTTAAAGAGGATTATACACCGGGATTTTTCAGTAAACATTTCTTAAAAGATTTACGTATTGCTTTAGATACAGCTCAAGCTATGGGACTAGACTTGCCAGCGACTAAACAAGCTAAACAGCTCTATGAAAAATTAGTCGATGAACAAAAATTAGGCAATTTAGGTACTCAAGCTTTAGTTAAATTGTGGTGGAAATAATTTATTATAAATATTTAAACATGGGGTGAGACAAAATTGGGTCTCACTCTTTTTTAATTATATAAACTCAGACAAACCATCTAACACACAAATAAGATTTTACCTTAATTAAAAGGCTCTTTTGAAGGCGGCTATAATTTTTAAAGGCTATTAAATCTTTAATTTCGATTCATAGCTTTTTATACAGTATTTTAGGGTAGAGTCTGTTATGATAACCTCAATAAAGAGACTAGGAGTAAGGCTATGCTGAATTTACAACATCTTAAAAAATATTATCACGTTGGACCAACTACTACTAAGGCTTTAGATGATGTTAGTGTCAATTTTCGTGATCAAGAATTCGTGGCAATTTTAGGAACTTCTGGCTCAGGTAAAACAACCTTATTAAATGTTATCGGCGGTTTAGATCGTTATGACTCAGGAAATTTAATTATTAATGGTAAGTCCACACAGCATTTTCAAGAAAAAGATTGGGATGCTTATCGTAACAACACTGTGGGTTTTATTTTTCAAGATTATAATATTATTAATCATTTAAATATTATTGATAATGTGACTTTAGGCATGACTTTAAGTGGAGTCGACAGTAAACTGCGGCAAAAACGCGCCCAGCAATCTCTGCAACGCGTGGGCCTAAAGAACCATATGTATAAAAAACCAGGGCAACTTTCCGGCGGCCAACTACAACGGGTAGCCATTGCCCGTGCCTTAGCCAACAATCCCGAAATTTTATTAGCCGATGAACCCACGGGAGCACTGGATACTACTACTAGCCAAGAAATTATGGATCTCATTAAAGAATTGGCCCAAGAACGCCTTGTTATTATGGTCACCCATAATCCGCAATTGGCGCAGCAATATGCAGATCGAATTATTCAATTTTCGGATGGCAAAATCATTGCCGATTCACATCCTCTCACCGCCAGTTCGTCTCGGGAAAATTTTCATCCGCGTCAAACTAAGATGAATTTTTGGACCGCGTTAAAACTTTCTTTTACTAATATTGCTACTAAAAAAGGCCGTACTTTTTTAACAATGCTAGCATCAAGTATTGGAATTATTAGTATTGGCGTAGTTTTAGCCTTATCCAATGGTTTTCAAAAACAAATTGATGCCACACAATCGGAGGCTTTATCCCAATTTCCAATTACCATTTCCCAAATTACTGCTGATCAAAAGCAATTGCAAAAAAGTGATAATACTACCAACAGTAAACAAAAACTCACCCATAGCAAAACCCTTTGGGCCCAGGATAATCCGCTTAATTCTGCCCAGCATATCAATCTCATTACTCCTCAATATGTGCACTATCTCCAAAAAATCAAGACCAGCGACGCTCAAAATATCTCCTTTAGCTATAATGTGAATTTAAATCTATTGCGCCAAATTAATGGCCATTATCAACCAGTCAGCTTTTCCACTGCCACTAATAATAGCCTGAACAGCGATAATGTATTAAGTAGTAACTTAGGTGTTGGTGGGAGTATTTATCCAGCTAATAAGCGAGGTCACAGGAACTTTTTACAAAAAAATTATCGTGTCTTACATGGCCGCTATCCACAAAATGCTAACGAAGTCGTATTAATTGCTAATAAGCGCAATCATATCAACTTAAATGCCCTTCACAATTTAGGAATTGATGTTCATAATAAAGAAAAGTTATCACCAAAAAGCCTTTTACAAACACGCATCAAAGTTATTTCTAACGATGATTTTTATCAAAATGAGCCTTTAGGTAATTTTATTCCTAATCAAAATTACGACCACATGGCCGCAACTGCAAATAGTCAAACCTTACATGTTGTTGGTATTCTCAGAACAAAATCTAAGAATTCAGATGGTTTACTTTCAAATGGCGTTGCTTATAGCGATCAACTCACACAAAAAATTTCCCAGCAAAATCGCAATTCAAAAATTGCTTTAGCCCAAAAAAAGAGCGCCAGCAATGTTATTAGCGGCGCTAAATTAACTGCAACACAAAAATTAATACTTTTAAGCTCTTTGGGGGCAGATAAAAATCCCAGTTCCATTCAGATTTATCCCAATAGTTTTCAGCAAAAAGATCATATTACCAACTACCTCGACCACTACAACCGCACTAAACCACAAGCGCAGAAAATTCTTTATTTAGATTTAGCAGGCAACATTACTAGCATTACTGGCGGATTAATGAAGGCCATTACCTATGTACTAGTAGGTTTTGCTGGGATCTCATTAGTAACATCCATGATTATGATTGCTATTATTACCTACACTTCCGTCATTGAACGCACCAAAGAAATTGGTGTTCTCAAAGCTCTCGGCGCCAGAAAAAAAGATATCACACGTGTCTTTGATGCTGAGACTACCCTTTTAGGCTTAGGATCAGGAATTTTAGGAATTTTTATTGCCTGGCTATTAACATTTCCTGCGAATATTATTTTATATAAAATGACCAATTTAATAAATGTTGCGCAGTTAAATCCCATACATGCAGTCTTATTAGTCATTATAAGTACAATTTTAACTGTACTCGGTGGCCATATACCAGCACGCATGGCCGCCCGTAAAAATGCCGCCGAAGCTTTACGTTCCGAATAAAATCTAATTATTCATTAGCGGCATTGACGGCTTGAATTAAAGCGTTGCGAAAACCTGTTTCTTCCAGCTTAGCCACCCCCCGAATCGTAGATCCACCTGGAGTAGTTACTTCGTCTTTTAATTCTCCAGGATGCTGATTGCTTGCTTGTGCTAATTGTGCAGTTCCTAAAAGCATTTGAGTAATAATTTGGTATGATTGTTCCCGTGTCATTCCGTTCATAACCGCAGCATCACTTAAGGCCTCCATCATTAGATTAACAAAAGCTGGTGTACAACCGGCAACTGTACCATAAATTCCTAATAAACTTTCTTCTACAACATAAACTTGTCCAACTTTTTTAAATAGTTCGACCACTAAGGAACGATTAGCAGCAGTTTCCGTCTCTGCAAAACTAATTGCTGTAATTCCTTGCTGCAGCTGGACTGGAGTGTTAGGAACCGCTTTAACAAAACTAGTATCAACAGGTAATTGTGCCTTAATAGCTGCTAAATTACCACCAGAAACAGAAACAATCATACCGTGATAGTTAGTCTTCAAATTGTCGATCACATCAGCGAACGCCCTTGCTGGAACAGCCACAATTACTAAGTCACTAAAATTCAAATCAGCATAATCATCAGCTAATTGGAGTTGATATTGAGCTGCAATGGTTTGAGCCGTTTGATGATGGCTTTTTAAAACCATTATGTCTTGATTATTAATTCCTGCTGCTAAAAAGCCCTTAATGAGCGCTTGCCCAATTTTGCCAGCCCCTACAAAACCTATTTTCATTATTTTACACCTCAATTATTAATTTATTATTCTCTTCAATTTACCACTTTTTTCTTTTTTAATGCGGAAATGCGAATAATTAATGCCCTTTTTTTTAAGATTTGCTTAATTATTGGTTTCATGCTAACTAATGCGTTAAAATGCTAGTAGTGATGTAAGCTTATTATAGAATATTTATTTAAAATTCTTTATTAACAACTAATTAATTCCTATACTTCTTTTTTACAAAATTGAATTTACTACAAGTTTTAAGGAGGCTTTTCCCAATTATGAAAATAACTAAATTAATAACGGGTGCTGTCTTGGTGGTGATGGCTGTTGTTGTAATGTTCCAATTTAAATTTGACAGTTTTATCCAAGCCTTACTAGGGTATGCAGATCTTGGTGCTACCGCTAGTATTTTATTAGCAATTGCCCTCTTAATTGCCGGTGCCATTTATATTATTTGCCATTCGAGCACCAGTATTTTGCCGCCGATTATTAGCTTTATTATTGTAACCTTAGGAGGCATTATGGGTATTTTTAATGCTACTCGATTTCCTGGATTAATGCTTTGGTCTTGGGCAGGTATTGTTATTGGTTTAATTATGGCTATTGTGACAATTGTCTTAGATTATTTCTTTGAACCTGCTGTGGACCAGTATGGCAATGCCCAAAGTAATAGTTATTACGACAATAATTCTAACCAGTATCCTAATCCCCAACCTAATAACTATAATGCCCCTTACAATTCCACTCCTAATCCACCAACACCAACAGGTCAACCCACTAATAATTATGCTTACAATAGTAATATGCCTCCTAATTCTAGTTATGGCTCGCAACCTCCTTATCCTGGTCAACAACCAGTAACTAATCCCAATTCAACTACACCCCCTGCTGCTCCTAGCAACTATAATAATTATCCTGCTGCTAATCCACAAACTCCCCAACCAAATGCCTCAACGCCAAATATTCCTAATAACAATTATCCAAATGTTCCCAATAACAATCATAACTATCCTAATAATAATGTTAGTCCTAATCCTAACTATTCTGCTCCTAATAACCAAACTTATTATTCGCCACAGCAAGCAAACAATCAGCCAGTACCTCCGGCTTATCCCAATCCCCAACCGCCCATTAACTCTGGAGCTCAACCATCGGTACCTACACCCAACAATAATAGTTACCCTTCGAACAATTATCAAAATCCACAAAATTATTCTCCTAATCCTGCTTCTCGACCTCAGCCGCGTAAACGTCAATTTAAAGCTGGGGAACAAGGTCGGGTAACTAATAACTATCGGTATAATTCTAAAGGCTAACTTAAAACATCTTTTCTTCACAGTTTTGTCATAATTGGCCTTTATACTAAATGTATAGTCAGTTGAAAGATTGACTAGAACATATAAATTGTATTCACATCCTTACTCCTCCGAAAGCAGCAGCAATGTACATTGCTGCTGCTTTTTTTAGCCTAACTTAAAAAAATATTAGCATTTTCAATGATTCGATTACGAACTAAAAAAACTCAGTGCATTTGCTGGCAAAATTCCCAACTTATGCGTACTCTAGGGAATTTTTGCCACTTTTTATTTGTAATTATAGTAATTTAAAAGTATTATAAATTAAGTAGAGTACATACATTAAGGAGTGTGAGCGTTATGTTAAGTATGGGAGTTTCACTTTTGTCATTAGCCCGCTTTCAGTTTGCGATGACAACTGTCTTCCACTTCTTTTTTGTACCGTTATCCATTGGCCTAGGCTTTTTGGTCGCAATCATGGAAACTATTTATGCGGTTAAAAAAGATGAAGTTTATAAAAAAATGGCTCAATTCTGGGGAAAGATTTTTCTTTTGGGATTCGCCGTTGGGATTGTTACTGGTATTATTCAAGAATTCCAATTTGGTATGAATTGGTCTAATTACTCCCGTTTTATGGGTGATATTTTTGGAGCGCCTTTAGCAATTGAAGCCTTATTGGCTTTCTTCCTCGAATCCACCTTTATTGGAGTTTGGATGTTTACTTGGGATCGGTTCAAACCGGGGATTCATGCTTTATTTATTTGGTTGACTTCAATTGGAACAATGCTATCCGCTATCTGGATTTTGGCTGCTAATAGCTTTATGCAGCATCCAACTGGTTTTATTATTAATTCTCAAACTCATCGAGCACAAATGAGTAGTTTCTCAGAGTTAATTAGTAACCCGCAGCTTTGGAAGGTCTTTCCACATTTAATTTTGGGAGCCTTCTGTTCAGCCGCTTTTGTTGTTGTCGGAATGAGCGCTTGGGCTTTATGGCGCAAACAAAAAGATGGTGCTTTTTTCAAAAAGTCAATGCGCTTTGGCCTATGGGTAGGCCTAATTGCTGCTATTGGCGTAGTTGCTGCTGGTGATTTACAGACTCAAGAGATTGTTCAAGATCAGCCAATGAAGTTTGCAGCTACTGAAGGTGAGTATAAAGACACTGGTTCACCAGCTTCTTGGAAGATTGTCGCTACTTTTGATACTAAAAATCATAAAACGACTCATGATATTTCTGTACCATACATGTTAAGTTTACTAACTTATCATAAAACTACTGGTTCAGTTAAGGGTATGAATACTCTCAACAAAGAGTTAAAACAAAAATTTGATAACAATAAAAGTAAGAGTATCCGTGATATCAAAAATTATTATGTTCCAGTCAATACTCTCTTTTGGAGTTTTAGATTTATGGCTGGGTTTGGCTTTTTAATGATTTTAGCTGCTATCTTAGGTTTAATTTGGACACGTCCAAGCAAGAATACTATTAGTGATAAACGTTGGTTCTTGTATGTTTTAGGACTAATGATCTGGGTACCATTTCTCGCTAATACTTGTGGCTGGTTAGTTACTGAATTAGGACGTTATCCGTGGATTGTTTATGGTCTTTACACTATTGCTGATGCAGTTTCACCTTCTACAACAGCGGGACAACTAATCTTTAGTAATATTGTCTATTTCGCACTCTTCTCCATTCTTGGCGGTGTAATGATTTATTATTCTCGTCGTACTTTACACAAGGGATTAGATGCGATTTCAGGGCCTAGTGCAACCGATAGCGCCGCCATTAACTCCGATCCATTTTCAAAGGAGGCTTTTAACTAATGAGTGTCTTACAATTTATTTGGTTTATCTTAATCTGTGTCCTCTTTGTTGGTTTCTTCTTTTTGGAAGGATTTGACTTTGGTGTAGGTATGGCCTCCGGAATTATTGCCCAGACTGATGAAGAAAAGTCAGTTATGCTGGGTATTATTGGCCCTCATTGGGTTGTTAATGAAACATGGCTAGTGACTGCTGGTGGTGCGATGTTTGCTTCTTTTCCAATGTGGTATGCTAGTTTATTTTCTGGATATTACATCATGTTCCTTCTAGTCTTAGTGGGATTGATTATTCGCGGAGTTTCATTTGAGTTTGCTAACCATGCGGAAACTTCACGGGGACGCCACTTTTGGTATAACACTTTTGTGATCGGCAGTTTATTAGCGCCATTAATGTTATGTATTATTTTCTTTAGTATGATTCAAGGTGTTCCGATCAACGGTAATGGTGATTTAAGTTTGGGCTTCTTTGATGTTATCAACTGGCTGTCATTAGTTGGCGGTATTGCTGGTGTTTTAATGTCTTTGATTCACGGTTTAAACTACGTGCGCTTATCCACCACAGGAATCTTGCGTGAACGTGCAGAAAACTTAAATCGCATCTTGTATCCCGTTCTTTTTGTTGGTGAAGTAGTCTTTGCCCTGCTGGTATTTTTCCAAACCGATTTCTTCAAAGAAAAATTTACTTCTAGTTTAATAATTACACTTTTAATAGTTGTGATGTCCTTACTTGGTGCTTGGGGAGTTTACAAGCAGCGTGAGGGTTGGAGTTTAATTGGCAGTGGTTTATCTTTAGCATTTGTAGTAATTTTAATCTTTAATGGCTTATTCCCTAGAGTAATGATTGCTACTAATCCGGTGCATGATATTTTAATTAAGGATGCATCTTCTTCACCGACAGCTTTAAAGGTAATGACAGTCGTAGTCTGCATCTTATTGCCAATTGTCTTAATTTACTTTATTTGGTCATATTGGATTTTTACTAAAAGAACACCTTCACACAAGAAAGCTATGGAATAAAAATGATAGATAAGCGTTTATTTCAATTGCCTGGAATTAAACCGCTCTTTAGAATGCTTGCAGGATTAACTATCTTGCAAGCATTTATGATATTACTGCAAGCTAAATTCTTAGCCGAAGCGTTAGTAATTTCTTGGCAACGACAAAGTTTAAATAATATTGTTCACCCGACGATCTATTTCATTATTGCCTTTTTATGTCGACATTTTTTAACCTGGGTTAAGGATGCGATTTTAGATAAATATGCTACTAAAACAACAGAGGATATTCGTGGTAAATTACTAGATAAAGTCTATACCACTGGTCCACAAATGATTTCCCAAGCGGGCTCGGGTAACATTGTCACTAATGCGCTCGATGGCATGGATGAAATTAATAACTACTTAAATTTAATTTTATCTAAGTTTATGAATATGATGATTATTCCTTGGATTATTTTGATTTTTGTTTTCTTTCAAAATATTACTTCTGGAATTGTTTTAATTTTAGTATTTCCTATTATTATTCTATTTATGATTATTCTAGGGTATGCTGCCCAAGATAAGGCGGATTCACAATATGCTGAATACATTGTCTTATCCAACCACTTTGTCGATGCTTTGCGGGGTTTAACCACCTTAAAAATGTTAGGACTCAGCAAAGAGTATGCCCATAATATTTATACTGTTAGTGAGCAATACCGCAAAAAAACCTTGAGTACCTTACGCATCGCGATTTTATCAACTTTTGCTTTGGATTGGTTTACCACCTTATCTATCGCAATTTTGGCAGTATTTTTAGGCCTGGCTTTGATTAAGGGCACTCTTCCGCTTTATCCAGCAATGGTAACTTTAATATTGGCACCAGAGTATTTTTTGCCCTTGCGTAATTTTGCCAATGATTATCATGCTACTTTAAATGGTAAAAATGCTTTTACTGCAACAATGAAAATTCTAACTTTACCATCTACTAAACAGCGCCAATTATTGCCCTCATTGACTTGGAATCAGGACAGTACCCTTGAATTGCAAAAAATTAATTTCCAGTATGAACACAATCAAAGTTTAAATAATCTTCAGGATATTAATTTGCAAGTACAGGGCTACCAACGTATTGCTATTGTGGGTCAATCAGGAGCTGGAAAATCTACTTTATTAGATATTCTCAGTGGTTTTTTAATTCCCCAGGGTGGAAAAATCAAAGTTAACGGTCAAGATTTACCGCATTTAGCCCAAGATAACTGGCAGCAGCAATTTACCTATTTACCCCAAAAGCCTTATTTATTTAGTGATACAATTGCTAATAATATTCGCTTTTATTCACCAGAGGCTTCTGATGCAGCTGTCAAGGCGGCGATTACTCAGGCGGGTTTAAGTAAATTTATCCAGTCTTTGCCAGCAGGTTTAGCTACTAAAGTTGGCCAAGGAGGACGCGGTATTTCCGGTGGACAGGCCCAACGAATTATGTTAGCACGAGCATTTTTAGCGAGTGAACGTCATATTTTAATTTTTGATGAACCCACTGCTCACTTAGATATTGAAACGGAATACTCTTTAAAACAGACCATGCTGCCCTTATTTGATAACCATTTAGTAATTTTTGCCACTCATCGATTACACTGGTTGGCACAGATGGATTATGTTATTGTCATGGATCACGGCCGGATTGTTGAACAAGGTCCAGCTCAACAATTGCTGACAGAAACTTCGGGTCCATTCTTTGAATTAAGTGCTCACATGCGAGGTGATCAATAATGTGGCATCATGATACGTGGGTTAAGCCCTATCTTAAGCAATATAAATTTTTACTAGCTTTAGTTTTAATTTTAGGTGTACTGACAACTTTTTGCGGCGGCGCTTTAATGTTTACTTCCGGTTATACTATTGATAAATCTGCTACACATCCTTATAACATTTTATTGATTTATCCGGCAATTTTAATGACGCGAGCTTTTGGAATCGGCCGACCTACTTTTAAGTATGTGGAACGGTTAAAAAGCCATAATTGGGTACTAAGAGTTACCTCCAAACTACGGACGCGCCTTTATAAAACAGTTGAGCAAGATGCTGCTTTTTTCGATGAAAAATATCAAACAGGTAATATCTTAGGACTGCTTTCTGAAGATATTGCTCATCTACAAAATCTTTATTTACGGACTGTTTTCCCGACAGTTGTTGGTATTTTATTATGCCTCATCATTGTCATTGGTATTGGTTATTTTGACCTTTGGTTTGGATTGCTGATTTTATTGTTATTAGCTATTGAAGTGTTAATAGCACCCTTGATTTCTGTCGCTGTTGAAGCAGGAAGGCGCCAGCAGCAAAAGGAGCTCAAAGACCACTTATATACTAATCTAACTGATAATATCCTTGGTGCTAACGATTGGGTTTTATCAGGACGTCAACAAGATTTTAAGCAAACTACCCAAAAAACTGTAGCTGAACTCAACAAATCTACCAATCACAGCAAACATTTTCGCTGGCGGCGAGATTTCTATTTGCAGGCGGTTTTGGGAATAATTTTTATTGTTTTATTAATATTTACTAACTTATGTTTCACAAATAATGCGGAACGAGCTAACTATGTGGCTGCTTTTGTCTTGGCGATCGCCCCGGTTGGTGAAACTATTATTCCTATTAGTCAAGGGTTTGAAGAGTATCCCACTTATAAGGATTCCATCATTAGATTAAATAATCTGCACCCAACTCCTCAAAAACTACCACAGCAACAGCACCTACAACCAGAAAATTTTCAAAAGTTAGTATTAGATCATCTCCAATTTGAATACGATGCAGATTCTCCAGTTTTAATTAAGGATTTTCATCAAACCATTAATCGGGGTGAAAAATTAGCTTTAATTGGTCCTAGCGGTACTGGCAAAACTACCTTATTACAATTAATTAATGGTGATTTAGCTCCTCAAAAAGGCCAAGTTTTAGTTAATGATATTAATGTTTTGGCTTTGCAGAAAGAACGTCAAAAGCTATTCGCCTTTTTAAACCAGCAACCATTTTTATTCAATACTTCAATTATTAATAACGTCCGTCTGGGTAACGAACAAAAAACCGATACGGAAGTTCAAAAAGCTCTTGCTGCAGTTAAGCTCCAAGATTTAATTGATTCATTGCCTCAAGGCTATAATACCCCCGTACAAGAGGCTGGATCCCGCTTTTCTGGTGGTGAACAGCAGCGTTTAGCTCTCGCCCGGATATTGCTCCAGGATGCTCCTATTGTGCTCTTAGATGAGCCAACAGTAGGCTTAGATCCAATAACAGAAAATGATTTGTTGCAGACTATCTTTCAAGTATTAGCTGATAAAACAATTATTTGGGTAACTCATCATTTGCAGGGCGTCAAAAATGTTGACCAAGTGATTTTCTTAAATCAAGGTCATATTGAAATGCAAGGACATCCGCAAGATTTATATCAAAATAATCGTCATTTTCAAGAATTGTACAAAATGGATCAGGGTATTTTAATTAAACGCTAACTATCTAGCAAATGTATTAAATTAATGTATAAGTGTTGATATTGTTCATATCAACGCTTTTTTATTTGCAGCAGCTATTCAGATAAATTAAAAGAAGCACTGTTTTTGCTACAATCAGCTGTTCAAAACCAACTGAAAGTAAACCCAACAATGCTTCTTAATGACTATTTAACACGCTAATTTAAAACCACTGTATGTCCGAACACAAAATAACGCTATTGCTGTCGCTGGAGTAGTTCTTTAGTAATTTGCTTTAAATAATAACGATATTTATTATTCGGTAATTCCGCAATTAAGGCAATGGCTTTATTGGTATATTTACGTGCCAAAGCTTGAGCAGCCTGCATTCCTCCTTGTTCAACCACAATTTGGGCAATTTGCTGTATTTGAGTATCCGTCAGTTGTGGGTGTTGTTTTAAGAATTGAGGTAACTGACTATTTTTTTGCCGCAAAGTATAAATTAAAGGCAGTGTATAAACGCCATTTTTTAAATCTTCCAAGCGGGGCTTACCCAAATGAGCCGAACCAGAATAATCCAAAATATCGTCTTGAATTTGAAAAGCCATCCCTAAATTATGACCAATAAAACGCGCTTTATGAATAATATGCTGATTAGATTGCGCCAACATTGCCCCAAACTGAGCACTTAATTCAATTAATTGTGCTGTCTTGCCGGAAATTTCTCGAAGATACATCTTGACGGTTGCGTCAATGTTACGATTAATTTGTAATTGGTCTAATTCTCCCCGCAAAATCTTTTTAATACTTCGGGCATTATAAACAACTTCTTGTTGTTGATTAGCTACCTGACTAATTAATTCAAAGTAAACCGTCAATAAATAATCACCCGCATATACCGCATTGCGATCGCCTAATTGTACCTGAATGGTGGGTACATTTCGCCGTAGGTTAGAATCATCAATCACATCATCATGAATTAAAGTTGCCAAATGTAAAACTTCCATGGCTGCAGCAGCTTGCAGTTTTTGTTTAGTATTTTGATATGGTCCAAATTCACTAAACAATAATAGACAAGCCGGACGAATCATCTTTCCGCCGCTCGTTATTTGCTGCTTAATTAGGCCAGCAATGGGTTCATTAAGTGGTTTAATTTGCTCTAAAATAGTTTCTTGTACCTGTTCTAATTGCTCATTCAATTCAGGAATTTTAGCCCACAAGGAGTTAATCATTGGTTACACCTTTTTCTGTATTATAATCTATTATAGTATATCAAAAACGGAAACGAGGTTTAGAAAAACTTTGAAACTATCTGTATTTTTAGAATTAGTCGAAATTAAAGCCAAAACTGCCAGTATTTTCCCATTTTTACTGGGCACTTTTTATGCTGCCTATCATTTTCAACATTTGAATTGGTTAAATCTAATTCTATTTTTTATTGCCATGCTGCTCTTTAATATGTCAGTAGATGTTAATGATAACTACTGGGATTACCAAAATGCCACTGGCCAAGAGGAATTTAAAAAACAAACTAATGTAATCGGCGTACATCACCTTAATATTAAAAAAATTGGGTGGTTAGATTTTATTATGGCAGCTGTTGCCGCCTTAATTGGACTTTTTTTGGTTGCCCGTGTGGGTTGGATTTTATTGGCCTTGGGATTATTTTGCTTTGCCGTAGGCTTTTTTTATGCTGGCGGACCCTGCCCCATTAATTCATTGCCTTTAGGCGAATTCTTTTCTGGATTTACAATGGGCTTTATTATTTTTCTCATTGCAGTTTATATCAACGTTGCCCAAACTGTCACCTTTAATTGGCAGTTTATTGCGCCTATTTTGCTGGCGTCAGGCCTTTCACAATGCGCGATTGCATCTTTACTTCTAGCTAATAATATTTGTGATTATCAAGAAGATATTGACCTAGGGCGGCATACTATTGTCCGTTTTTTGGGAGTTAAAAATAGTCTTGGTTTTTACGCCCTTTTATTAGTCTTAGGTTACCTTTTATTAATAGTTGCCATTGTTAAGAATATCTTGCCTTGGACAATGTTATTAACCCTTTTAGTTATTCCTATAGTTTATCGCAATACTACTAAGTTTTTTGCCGTCCATATCAAAAAACAAACTTTCCCTCTAGCAGTCAAAAATCTTTTTATTATTACAGCCACTCAAGTAATTAGCTTTGCAATTGGATTAATTTTTTAAAAGTTAAATTGCCAATTGATTATTTTGAATAATAAAATCTGCGGGCAACTTAACTTTGCTAGGAGTTTGAGGAACTGAGAGGACCATTTTAAATGCCTTACGGCCTAATTCATAGAGATGATAATCAATGGTAGGCATTTTCACAGCTAAACTAGATATTTCGTAACCTTGTCCAATAATAAGGGGTAATTTTAAATGGTGATTAAGAAAATAATGACGCGCTACAATAGCATTTCCATCACTATTAGCAAAGATACCCTGTAAATTTTGAACAGTTTGAGCAGTCTTTTGAACCCCCAAATAGGCAGCCTTAGTGGATGTGATTTTAGGCATCAATAAATCATCCGGCAATTTCTGTCCATAAACTTTTTGGTACGCTGCCAATGTTAAGCGTGTCGTAGCACTTAATTGAGCTCCACGATAAAACATGCAAGCCACTCGATTAATTTGTTGATCTTGCAGCCATTGGAATAACTGAACAAAGGCACTATAACGATCGGTAAAAACAGCTGCTAAAGGCAAGGTTCCCGGATCTTCACAACAAACAAGCGGGCCGTATTTATTATAGGCTGCTAGCTTTTCTAAAGGCAGACCATGAGAAGTAATAATTAAACCGTCATATTCTTTACGACGTAATTGCTCTAAATAATAAATTTCAGCAGCTTCATCATATTCCGAAGGCAGCAAAGTAATAGAATAGTCTGTTGAAAAAGCTGCTTCAGCAATGCCGTTTAAAATTTGACCAAAATAAGGAGCACGGATTTGGGGTAGAATGACTCCAATCTTATGGGTGCGGCCATTGCTCAAGTCTCGAGCAATGGCATTAGGCACATAGTCTAATTGTTCCATTACTTGTTTAATTTTACGGATGGCCTTTTGGGAAACATAGCCACTGTGATTTAGAACTCGAGAAACTGTTGTTATGGAGTAGCCGCTTAAACGAGCCACATCGCGAATAGTTGCCATCTGCTTAACCTCACTCTATCCAAGACTAATTTCATTATAGACCGTGAAACGCGTTCCAGTAAAAACTAAACTCTATTTGTCCCGCGGAATAAAAAACGGATCTAAGTATTTAGGACTTAGAACCGTTTTTTATATTTATTCAATTACTTTTGAGTCAAATTATAAGTATCACGAGCAATCATTAATTCTTCATTAGTCGGTACTACTAAAACTTTGATAGTAGAATCTGGTGTGCTGACTAATGTTTCTTGACCTTTAACTTGGTTTTTCTCAGTATCTATTTTGACACCGAAATGGCGCAACTGCTCACAAACCGCTTGCCGCACAGGCTGGTCATTTTCCCCGACACCGGCAGTAAAGACTAAAGCATCCGGTAACTCATCTAACAAGGCCAAATAAGAGCCGACATATTTAACAATGCGATTGACAAACATTTCTTGAGCCAATTGGGCCTGATGATTGCCAGTTGCTGCTGCATCATCAATATCCCGCTTATCATTGGAAACACCTGACACCCCTAGCAAACCAGAATTATTATTCAAAATTTTAATCATTTGAGAAGCCGTTTGTAAATGTTCTTTTTCCATAATGTAGGGAATAATTGAAGGATCAACATCACCAGAACGCGTTCCCATCATTAATCCCGCTAATGGAGTAAAGCCCATTGATGTATCAATTGCTTTGCCATGTTCAATAGCTGAAATCGAAGCACCATTACCTAAATGCAGGGTGATTAAATTCAGTTGGTCTAAAGGCTTTTGTAAAATTTCTGCTGTGCGCTGGGTCACATAGCGGTGACTAGTGCCATGAGCGCCGTATTTACGCACTCCGTATTGATTGTAATATTTAGTTTCAATAGGGTAAAGATAATTAACAGGGGCCAAAGTAGTAAAAAATGATGTATCAAAAACAGCTACTTGTTTTGAATGCGGTAACAATTTAGCAAAAACACTAACATAATAAGCTTCAATACTATTATGTAAAGGCGCCAATTCTGATAAATTTTCAATTTGTAATAATACTTCTGGTGTAATAACTGTTGAGTGCTCAAAAACTTCTCCACCAGAAACAACCCGATGTCCCACGCCCTTAATATCTTCTAAACGATCGACAATTTGTAAACTCTTAAGCCGAGTAAGAATTAAAGCAGCGGCTTTTTCTTTTGATACAATGGGTTCTTGTTGTTCAAATTTTTGCCCTTCACCGTAACTAGCTTTAAAAATTGCATCTTGTTTACCAAGACGATCAATCATTCCTTTAGCAACTCGCTTTTCACTAGGCATATCATAAATCTGCCATTTTAAACTGGAGCTTCCGGCGTTTATCGCCATAAACAACATAATAGACACCTCTTTCATTCGTATATTCAAATTATACGCTAGAGCAATCGTTTGCACAAAATATTTATTAACAACTATGTGATCTTTTAGTAAAAAATACAGTATATTTGTTTTCAGGGGCTAAATTTAAGCATATAATATAAGTAGATTACATAAGAGAAGAAGGAAGGATCAAATTTATGGCTCACATCGTAATTTTAGGCGCTGGTTATGCAGGGTTAGGTACGGCAAGAAAATTAGCAAAAATTGCTCCGGAAGGAACAACCATTGATTTAATTGATCGTAATACTAAGCATGTGGAATCAATTCAACTTTATCGAGTAGCAGCAGGAACAGCTCAAGCAGACGATATTAGTTTTGATATCAGTGCAGTAATCCCAGATAATGTTAACTTTATTCAAGCTACTGTGAAAAAAGTAGACTACGAAAACAAGAAAGTCGAATTTGAAGATCATGTAGATATTTCTTATGATTACGTGGTATTAAGTTTAGGTTTTCGTTCAGAGAACTTCGGCATGGAAGGTGCCGATCAATATTCTTACAAACTACAAGATATCCCTACTGCCGAAAAAATTTATCAAGTAATTAATTCTAATATTCGCGACTATAAGCAATCCCAAGATCCTAACGACTTAAACATTGCTGTTTGTGGTGCCGGTTTTACAGGTATTGAGTTATTAGGAGAATTAATTGATACTGCTAAAGTCTTAAAAGCTAAATATAATGTTCCTGAAATTAACATTACCAGTTTAGAAATGGCTCCTCAAATTTTGCCAATGTTTGATTCCCAATTAGCCCAATATGCTTATGACTTTTTAACTAAAAATGGTATTAAAATCTTAACTGGTGCTAAAATTAAGAAAATTGAACAAAATGCTGTCGTTTATACCAAAGGTGATAGTGATGAAGAACAACGCGTATACGCTAACTCTATCATCTGGACCGTTGGTGTTAGTGGCAGTGACGTAATTAAAGAATCTGGATTTAATGCTAAACGTAATCGTATTGTGGTTACTGATTATTTGAATCTAGAAGATCATCCGGAAATTTATGTATTAGGTGATGATTCTGCTTCCATGGATCCAAAATCAGGCCGGCCTTTGCCAACAACTGGACAATTGTCCTTAGCACAAGCACGAGTTGCTGCCGAAAATATTACCGCCGCTTTAAATAATGCTCCTCAAAAGAAGTTTGTTTACAAGTCTTTAGGCACAGTAGCTTCCTTAGGTCCTAACCATGGTATTGTTGAAACTTCTAAACCTCATCTCAAGCTCAAGGGCCATACAGCTTCTCTAGCTAAGCGGGCATCTTTTGAGCAAGTATTGTTTGAAGTTGCAGGCATTAAGGGCTTAAAAAAACCATAGTTGATCTTCTTTAAATTAATAAAATTAATAAAATTAATGAAATCCGTTGAGGCAGATTTAACCTTTACGGATTTTTTAATATTCCCTACAAGCTTATTTTATTAACTCCGGTGTGAACTCTTATTACAATTGACTTTTAATTTCCCATGCGCTATCATTGGACTATACCAATATCAAGGGGCGATTATGATGAAAATAATTACAGTTCCAGATCAAAAAAGCGGCAGTCAAAAAGCCTTTGCTTTAATCAAAAACGGTTTACAAGATGGCGCTAAAGTCTTGGGTTTAGCTACCGGCAGTACCCCAGTAATGCTCTATCAAGAAATGGTTCAAAGTGACCTCGATTTTTCAAAAAACACATCAATCAATTTAGATGAATATGTTAGTCTACCTGCTGATAATCCGCAAAGCTATCATTATTTTATGAATCAACACCTCTTTCAATATAAAAAATTTCAACACTCTTATATTCCTAATGGGGTGGCAGCAGATATTTCAGCTGAAATTAAGCGCTATGACCAAATAATCAAAGAAAATCCTATTGATATCCAAATTTTAGGTATCGGTCAAAATGGCCATATTGGATTTAATGAACCACAAACTCCATTTGACTGTACCACGCACCGTGTTCAATTGACTCAATCAACTATTGAAGCTAATGCCCGCTTTTTTGATAATCAAGATGAAGTGCCTAAAGAAGCTATCTCTATGGGGATTGCATCAATCATGCAAAGTAAGCATATTATCTTAATGGCTTGGGGCGCCAATAAAGCCGAAGCTATCTATCAAACAGTTAAGGGTCCAGTAACCACAGCTTGTCCAGCTAGCATTTTGCAACAACATCCACAGGTAACCCTTATTGTTGACGAAGCTGCAGCAGCTAAATTAAATTAAAAATTCCCCAACAAAAAACGACCGCGATTAATTGGCGGTCGTTTTTATATATTTAAGATTCATCTAAGCTTGTTTTCTAAAATCACTCGTTGACAGTTGCTTTACTCTTTAAAGCAGCTATTTTGCTGTCGTTTTAGCAATGCGTCCCCGTTGAATATAAACCATTAAAATACTAATATCTGCAGGATTAACGCCCGAAATACGCTCAGCTTGAGCAATCGTTGTAGGATTAATTTTTTTCAGTTTTTGTAAGGCTTCTGTTGCCAATCCACTAACATCATCATAATCGATGTTTTCAGGGATTTTCTTAGCTTCTAATTTCTTTAAATGAGCAATTTGGGCCTCTTCTTTTTTGATATAACCTGCGTATTTAATGGAAATTTCAACTTGTTCTTGCGCAGCACTGCTAATTGGCGCAGGAGCGGGCCCAATTAAATCAATAATATCTTCATAGTGCACTTGCGGACGCTTCAAAAAATCAGCAGCCAAGACACCATCTTGAAGTGGTGGCATTTGTTTTTGTGCCAAAAAGTCATTTACTTGCGCATTTGGTTTAATCCGTGTTGTTTGTAAACGTTGGGTTTCTATTGCAATTTCATGCTGCTTTTGCTGTAAATGGGCAAAACGCTCATCACTAATTAAGCCTAATTGATGTCCCTGAGCACTTAGTCTTAAATCAGCATTATCATGCCGTAAAATTAGGCGATATTCCGCCCGACTGGTTAAAAGCCGGTAAGGCTCATTAGTCCCCTTAGTGACTAAATCATCAATCATAACTCCAATATATGCTTCATTACGCTTTAAAATAAACGGTGACTTATTTTGTACGCGTAGTGCCGCGTTAATTCCTGCAATAATACCTTGGCCAGCAGCCTCTTCATAACCGGAAGTCCCATTCATTTGGCCAGCAGTATAGAGATTTTTAATTTTTTTAGTTTCTAAAGTCTGTTTTAGCTGCCAAGGTTCAATAATATCATATTCAATCGCATAGCCGGGACGCATCATTTGCGCCTGCTCTAAGCCAGCAACAGAATGCAGCATTTGTTGCTGAATTTCTTCAGGCATCGACGTGGAAAAATCGCCCACATAATACTCTTTGGTATTCTTACCTTCAGGTTCAATAAAAAGCTGATGGCGGGGTTTATCTGCAAACCGCACTACCTTATCCTCAATTGATGGACAATAACGAGGGCCAACACCCTTAATAATACCAGAAAACATCGGCGCCCGATCTAGATTATCACGAATAATTTGGTGAGTATTAGCATTAGTATAAGTCATCCAACAAGATATTTGATTTTTCAAATAATCTTGCGGCTGAGTTTCATAGGAAAAAGCCCGTGGGGTAGTATCGCCTGGCTGCTCTTCCATCTTACTAAAATCAATTGAATCTTTATTAACTCGGGGAGGAGTCCCAGTTTTAAAACGTCTTAATTTCAAGCCTAAACGTTCCAAGTCTTCCGACAACTTAATTGAAGGCAATGAATTATTAGGTCCAGAAGAATACATTAATTCACCAATAATAATCTTACCGCGTGAAGAAGTACCCGCCGTCAAGACGACTGCTTGAGCATGGTAGCGAGCACCAGTATTCGTAATAATACCTTGGCAAACATTGTCTTGAACAATTAATTTTTCTGCTAAGCCTTGCCGTAAGGTTAAATTAGGTTCTGCTTCTAAAGTAGCTTTCATTACCTGATGGTATTCATTTTTATCGGCTTGTGCTCTTAAAGCGCGGACAGCTGGACCCTTACCTGTGTTCAGCATGCGCATTTGGATATAAGTCGCATCAATATTGCGGCCCATTTGACCGCCTAAAGCATCAATTTCGCGTACAACAATCCCCTTAGCCGGACCGCCAATAGACGGATTACAAGGCATAAAGGCTACCATATCCAAATTAATAGTCAGCAATAAAGTTTTTTGACCCATTCGAGCAGCAGCTAAAGCTGCCTCACAGCCTGCATGCCCGGCTCCTACCACTATTACATCATAATGTTCTGCCACATCATATTCTCGCATTAATTACGACCTCTTTTAAAAGTTTTATTTTCCTAAACAGAATTGACTAAATAATTGGGTAATTAACTCATCTGGCGCGCTTTCACCGGTAATTTCGCCTAGTATATTCCAGCAATTAGTCATATCGATTTGAACTAAATCAATTGGCATTTGTTGCTGAATTCCCGCCTGAACATCAGCTAATGCTTTTTGGGCCTGCTTCAAAAGTCCCACTTGCCGTGCATTTGTTACTACGGCTGTAGAATTACTATTTTCAATACCCGCAAAAAAGAGCTGTTCAATTTGTTGTTCAATTTGTTCAATTCCTTGTTGAGCAACAGCAGAAATCGGCACTAATTCTTTTGGATTAAGTTCTGCTAGCAATTGATCTGACTGCCAAACTTGTGGTAAATCCTTTTTATTAATAATAACAATTCTTTTTTTCGCTTGCGTTAATTTTAAAAGTTGATAATCTTGTTCATCTAATGGACGACTGCCATCCAGTATTAATAAGACCAAATCCGCATCTTTAATTGCCTGCAAGCTCCGGTCAACTCCTAAGCGTTCTACTTTATCATCTGTAGAATGAATACCAGCAGTATCCACCAATTGCAAAGGTATCCCATTAATATTGGCCATTTGTTCAATCACATCGCGCGTGGTTCCAGCCACATCAGTAACAATGGCCCGTTGTTGATGTGTTAAAACATTTAATAGACTAGATTTACCCACATTAGGCTTGCCAATAATGGCTGTTTTAATGCCTTGATTTAAAATTTGCCCTTCATGCGCTGTTTTTAAAAGTCCGTCGATTTGCTTTGCAACTTGTTGGGCCTTTTCTAAAAGCATCTTTGTAGTCATCTCATCAGTATCATATTCGGGATAATCAATATTCACTTCTACTTGAGCCAACACTTCTAAGATTTCTTGGCGTAAATTTTTGATTAAGTGGGCTAAGGAGCCATCTAATTGGTTCAAAGCTTGCTGCATTGCCTTGTCAGTCTTGGCGCGAATAATGTCCATTACTGATTCTGCTTGTGTAAGATCAATGCGGCCATTCAAAAAAGCACGTTTGGTAAATTCCCCTGGCTCGGCTAAGCGCGCTCCATTACTCAACAAAGTTTGCAAGACCAAATTCGTAGCCATAATGCCACCATGGGTATTAATCTCAACAATATCTTCGCGCGTGAACGTCTTGGGAGCACGCATTACAGAAATCATTACTTCATCAATACTTTGTTGCGTTTTAGGATCAATAACATGCCCATAATTAATGGTATGCGAGGCAACCTGCGTGAGATCTTTACCTCGCGTCACTTTATTAGCAATTGCCACGGCTTGTTCACCTGACATCCGTACAATAGAAATAGCGCCTTCGCCAATAGGTGTCGAAATAGCAGCAATGGTGTCAAATTCTGTAAGTTGTGCCATTTTACTCTTAATCCTCCTAAAAACACAAAAAAAGCGCCATTAATCTATCCCATTTAGGTCTAGATAAAAAGCACTTTGACTACTTTTTAATAACTAATAAAAAATATAACCTGTTCTTTAAGATTTGTCAAAAAAAATTACTTGCTGGCTTCTTGTCCACGTAAGTTCCAGGTTAAAGCAAAAATCAGTGCCGCAATTAAAGCTGAGGCAAAAATTGTCAAAAAACCTACTGACCAGCCAAAATGATCAACAATCATCCCCATAATTGCATTTGCTGCAACTGAACCAAATAAATAGCCAAAAAGACCCGTCAAGCCGGCAGCCGTACCGGCAGCTTTTTTCGGTACTGAATCTAAGGCCTGTAAACCAATTAACATTACAGGGCCATATATCAAAAAGCCAATCATTACTAACGAAAAGTTAACCATCAACATACTTTGTGCACGCCAATATAATAGCACAAAAGCACTAACAGTCAGCATAAAGACAAATCCAGCTGGTCCCCGACGACCATGGAAAATTTTATCTGAGACCCAACCAGCAAAGATTGTACCTGGAATGCCCGCAATTTCATACAAAAAATAAGAATTACTGGAAGATGCCAGAGTAATATGCTTAATCTCCGTTAAATAAGCGGGAGCCCAATTTTCTACCCCATAACGGACAAAATAAACAAAAATGTTAGCAAAGGCTATAAGCCACACCCATTTATTATTTAAAACATATTTGAATAATATATCTTTAGTTGTCAGCTCTTCTTCATACAACTTATGCTCTTGATTAGGGTAATCATTACGATACACTTCAATTGGCGGCAGTCCCATTGATTCAGGAGTATCACGAATTAATAAATAAGCCACCACAGCAATAACAAGTCCCACCACTGCAGGAATAATAAAAGCACCTGTAAATGACTTTAATCCCAGAAAATGTGCTGCAGCAAAGGCAATTCCCGCACTGGCTAAGGGAGCCTAAAAGCACCACCGACATTATGCGCAACGTTCCACACTGAAGTCCAACTACCACGTTCACTAATTGAAAACCAATGTGTTAAAATCCTCCCCGACGGCGGCCAGCCCATACCTTCAAACCAGCCAATCAAAAATAGTAAAATAAACATCACCATTAAAGACTGAGTCAAGGCTGGTACCAGTCCAAAAAACAAGTTCACTACTGCCGTCAGCACTAATCCTAGCGGCAAAAAAATGCGGGCATTGCTGCGATCAGAAACAGTTCCCATTACAAACTTACTAATACCATAGGCGATCGAAACGGCCGAAAAAGCCCAGCCTAATTGTGACTTAGTAAAGCCTGCACGAATTAATTGTGGCATAGCAATGGAAAAATTATTTCTTAAAAGATAATAGCCTGCATAGCCTATAAAAATTCCCAAGAAAACTTGCCAGCGTAAACGCTTATAGGTGGGATCAATTTGCTCGGCAGCAACTTGTTTTTTAGCTGCTGGCGGTTTCAAAAAATTCATACTTACACTCCCTTATGTAGCGTTGGATAAAGATTACAATAATTAATCACGAAAAATTATCAAACAAAAGAGTATTTATGCAGATTAATTCATAAATACTCTTTTAATAACTTTATAATGTTAAAAAAATTCTCTTCAATTATCATCACTGCTATGAAAATACAATTTTGTGATAATTAAGCCGGTTTAATTACTAAATATCTATCTAAACCGCGCCCTTGAGTCCGCACAATCACTTGATTATTAGCTGCTAGATTTTCATAAATAATTTTGCGTTCTAAAGCTGGCATGGGATCCAAATATGTAGGCTTATGAGTAGCCTGTACTTGCTCTGCCTTAAAAGTAGATAAAGCAATTAAAGCCTCTTGCCGCCTCTTGCGATAACCACCGCAGTCTAATAAAATAGGTTCTTCACGAAAATCTAAATAATAGGCGTATTCTTGGATAATCGTCTGTAAGGCATTAATATTTTTACCATGCTTGCCGATTACTCGTGATTGGTTTTGTTCTTGAGTTTGAATTTCAAACTTTAAATTATCAGCATTTTTGATTAATTGTACTTGCTGGTCAAAATCCATGGCCGCCACAATAGCTTTTAAGTAAGTTTGAATTTGCGCAATTTTTTCATGAGTGGTATTAGTTTGTGTAATTAAGGATTTAACGTTACTTAGAGGTTTCACTTCGACACGGGCTGGCTTACGGCCAATACCTAAAAAGCCTTTACGGCCTTCACTAATTACATCTACTGCTACTTGTTCTCTCTCTAAATGGAGTGCTTTTAAGCCCTGGTCAATGGCATTTTGAATTGTTGTTCCTTGAAATTCGGTCATAAATTTTCAAACTCCTCCAAAATTAGCTTAATGCTTTTTAAAAGCACGTTTTTTGGCCTTGCGCAAGGCCTTTTCCCGTTGCTTTTGTTGTTTTAATTTTTCTTGCTGTTCGCGCTTAAACTTAAAGGGATTCTGTAACAAGAGAGTTTGGAGCACTTGAAAAGCATTAGATACTACCCAGTAAACTGAAATAGCTGAAGAAATGGAGATTGCCGGAATTAAAATCATAATGGGCATCAGCCACATCATCATTTTAGTAGCTTGAGGCTGATCAGGCTGGGATAAGTTGGCAATCCAAGTACTTAAAAAGGTGAAAAGAGCTGCCAGAATTGGCAAAATATAAATCGGATCTGGCTTCCCTAACTCCATCCACAAAAAATGACCATTACGTAATTCTGTCGTCCGATAAATAGCCTGATATAAAGCCCACATAACAGGTAATTGAATTACTAACGGCAGACATCCGGCAACTGGATTGACACCAGCTTCAGCATATAATTTTTTCGTTTCTTCTTGTAATTTTTGTTGTGTTTCTAAATCTTTAGCAGAGTATTTTTGCTGCAAGGCCTTCATTTGAGGTTGGATACGCATTTGCTTATTCATGCTTTTAATTTGCCACCAATTTAAAGGCAGCAAAACAATCCGCACCACAATTGTAAAAATAACAATTGCCCAGCCATAGCTATTTTTAACTAAGCTTGCCAACCATAAAATAAAGCGTGAAAATTGATAAAGCACATAGTGATTCCAAAAGCCAGGACTGCTTTTAGTGATCGGATCATTAATATTACTGCAGCCACTGACAACTAGTACAACTAAGAATAAGAGGGTAAACATTAAAAAAAGGCGTTTTTTCTTTTTTGACATAACAATTTTCCTTTAGCATTTAATAGTCTTCTACAGTATTTTACCTAATTTTAGAAGATGAAACAGATTTTTTTTAGTTTCTGCCATATTTAATTCCGTCGCTGGCTTCCGGGCAATAATTAAAAAATCCATTTCTGGCGGTATTTGCGGCTTTAATTCTAACAAAGATTGGCGAATGTAACGTTTAATTTGATTACGCTGAACAGCTGTATGAGCAATCTTTTTTCCGACAGAAATTCCTACACGAAAATGTTTTTGACCTTGTTTGGGCATTTGATAAAGAACAAAAGTCCGGTTCGCCACAGATTGATGATAATCAAATACTGTTTGAAACTCTGCTTCTTTTTTAATACGGTAGCTTTTTTTCATAATTAGTCCTTCATCATCTCGTTATCATAATAAAAAAGCCACTGAATATTCAGTGGCCTAGGCGGATAAAACTTTTCTGCCTTTCTTACGACGCCGTGCTAAAACCTTCCGACCGTTGCTGGTACTCATACGCTTCATAAAACCATGTACCCGCTCGCGATGGCGTTTTTTAGGTTGGTAAGTTCTTTTTGTAGTCATGTTTGTAACACCTCCATAACTTTGTCAACCGTGCTGTCACTGTACTAGTCTAAGATAATCACCTAAACAGTTTATCATAATTTACCTTGAAAGCAAATATATTTTTCAAATATTACCTATATTTAGTTTTCCACCTGTTGAAAAAAGCAGTGGAAAACTTTTTTATATTTTTTACTGCTCAAGTTTTAAACAAGATAACTTCCAATAAAATCCCCAATCAACACAGTTGTTAACAGTTTATCCACAATTGTGATTAAGTGGTTTTTTTGCTCATATTTCAAGTATTAACGAAGCCTGACAATTTGTGGATAAACTTTTATAAATTAAATTTATCCACAATTCTAAAAATATTTATTATTTACACTTGTTTATTTAAGGGAAAAGTTAATAAAAGTTATTCATCTGTGGAAAACTTTTATAAATAATGCTAGAATGTCACAGTTAAGGATTTTATTTTACGGGGGAGGAAATCCAGTGGCAGAAATTACAAATGGTGAACTCGATTCCTTTTGGAGTTACTTACAAAAAAAATTTAAACAAGAATTTGCTCCTGTCAGCTATCAAACATGGATTGAAAGCGCCCAGCCCATAAAATTAGAGCAACAAAAAATTTATATCACGGTACCTTCAGCTTTACACAAAGAATATTGGGAAAGAAATATCAGTACAAAAGTCGTTGAAGCTGCCTATGAGTATGGAAACCAAGAAATTGTTCCCGTAGTTTTGCTTAAAGAGGACTTAAACAAACAAACAGACCATCAAAAACAACTTGATTCGACTAATATCAGAAAAACTGGTCCGCAATCTCCACTGCAAAAAGCGCATTTAAATAGCAAATATACGTTTGATTCGTTTGTTACAGGTACTGGTAATCAGATGGCTCATGCTGCAGCATTAGTAGTATCGGAAGAACCCGGAACAATGTATAATCCGCTGTTTATCTATGGCGGGGTCGGTTTAGGAAAAACTCATCTGATGCAAGCCATTGGCCATCGGTTATTAGACCGCAATCCGCAAGCTAATGTTAAATATATTTCAAGTGAATCCTTTGCTAATGATTTTATTAATTCCATTCAAAATCGTACACAAGAAAGTTTTCGTAATGAATATCGAACAGTTGACTTGCTTTTAGTAGATGATATTCAATTTTTTGCCGATAAAGAAGGAACACAAGAAGAATTTTTCCATACATTTAACACGCTTTATAATACTAAAAAACAAATTGTCTTAACTTCCGATCGTTTACCTAATGAAATTCCTAAGCTGCAAGAAAGATTAGTTTCCCGTTTTAAATGGGGGCTATCCGTCGATATTACAGCGCCCGATCTAGAAACCAGAACTGCCATCTTGAGAAAAAAAGCAATTGCTGAAAATTTAGAAATTCCTGATGATGCACTTTCATATATTGCCAGCCAAATTGACAGTAATGTCCGAGAATTAGAGGGTGCCTTAGTCCGAGTTCAAGCCTATTCAACTATGAATAACGCTGATATTACCATCAGCTTAGCAGCCGAAGCATTAAAAGATCTTAAAGATGCTAAACATCAAGCTGGACTGACCATCGACAAAATTCAAAGCCAAGTAGCTAAATACTATAAAGTAACAGTCGCTGATCTCAAAGGAAAAAGGCGTAATAAGGCCATTGTCTTACCCCGCCAAATCGCCATGTATTTAGCCCGAACATTAACTGATAGTTCCTTGCCTAAAATTGGTCAAGATTTTGGCGGTAAAGATCACACAACGGTTTTACATTCTTGCGATAAAATTACCAAATTATTAGAAAACGATTTGTCAATACAACACGATATTACGAATTTAAAAGCAAGCCTCAAAAATTAATTGAGGATCCTGGGGAAAACTATTGGATTTTCCACGAGATTTTTCCCCAAGTTATCCACCAAAAATGTTAGACTAAAACTAGTCTGTTTTATGTAATCCACAGAATTAACAAGTCCTACTACTATTACTACTAAGTTTTTATTATTAATAATAAGGAGTTAACTATGCAATTTTCAATTAACCGTTCTCGTTTCATTAATCAAATAAATAATGTTCAACGTGCCATATCATCTAAAACAACAATTCCCATTTTGACCGGAATGAAGTTAGTCGCGACCGAGCAAGGACTAATTATTACTGGTAGTGATGTGGACATTTCTGTACAAACTTTAATTGAGCAAAGTGATCCAGATAATGATTTAAATATTGTTACTCCCGGCGCGATTGTTTTACCAGCCCGTTTCTTTAATGAAATTATTAAAAAGTTACCCGGTGAGGACTTTTCTTTAAAAATTGTGGAAAACAATCAAACAATTATTACTTCAGGTAATTCTGAATTTACCTTAAATGGCTTAGATGCTAATAATTATCCTCACTTACCTGAAGTCGAAAATAGCGATCAATTAACCATAACTGCTGAAATTCTGCGGCAATTAGTGAATGAAACTGTCTTTAGCGCTTCAACCCAAGAAAATCGGCCCATTTTAACCGGTTTGCATTTGAAAATTTCTGGCAATCAGTTGTTAGCTGTGGCTACTGATAGCCACCGTTTAGCCCAAAGAAAAGTTACCATCGCCAATCAAAATCAAGCTGATTATGACATTGTTATTCCTGCCAAAAGTTTAACGGAATTAGTCCGTAGTTTTAATAATGGTGAACAAGACGTTAAAATTTCTATTTCGGAAAACCAAGTTTTATTTGAATTTGCCAAAACACTTTTTTATTCGCGTCTTTTAGAAGGCAATTATCCAGCTACTGACCGACTTATTCCCGATCAATCCACTACCCAATTGGAATTTGAAGCGAAAAACCTTTTGGCAGCAGTTGAAAGAGCGTCACTTTTGGCACATGCCAGCCGCAACAATGTGGTGCGCTTAGTCATTGAAACAGGGACTAAAAAAGCTACTATTTACGGCAATTCACCGGAAGTGGGGGCGGTAGAAGAAATTTTACAGCCTAGTCAAATTAGCGGTGATGATTTAGAAATTTCCTTTAATCCTGATTATTTAAAAGATGCCTTGCGGGCCTTTGGTGACACCAAGATTAAATTGGAATTTACTGCGCCGTTACATCCTTTTACTTTAAAGCCACTGAGTGATGCTGAGAACTTTATTCAGCTAATTACCCCAGTTCGTACTTTCTAGCAATAATATTAAAAAATTCTATCAAAAGAGCCTTGGCAACAATGCCAAGGCTCTTTTGACGTTAATATACTCTATTATCGTTTCAATATTACAGTTATTTTGCAATTTAAGGGCAGATAGAGCTAAAAAAAGTAATTTAGACCTTTTATACCAGAATTTATTAAAATTGCTTAAACTCCCTTAAAATTGCCATATAAATTAAAAAGCGCTATAATTATTATTGTGACAGTCTAATTGATAGGATGTGAATTTAATGACTGAGATTAAAATAAAAAAAGATTATATAACTTTGACCCAAGCGCTCAAAGATAGCGGAATTATTAGTACGGGCGGTCAGGCCAAGTGGTTTTTACAAGAAAATCAAGTTTTAGTTAATGGACAAGAAGAAAATCGACGTGGGAAAAAACTTTATCCTGGAGATGTTGTCCAGGTCGCATCCGATCAAATTTTGAAGATAATTTAATATGTATCTTAAAAATATTAACTTGCGTAATTTTCGCAATTATCAACAGCTATTTTTAGAATTTTCTCCGCAAACTAACATTTTTATTGGGCAAAATGCCCAAGGAAAAACTAATTTGTTAGAAGCGATTTATGTGCTCGCATTAGTGCGGTCTCATCGCACAAACAATAATCAAGAATTAATTCGCTGGAATTGTGACTTTAGTAAATTAAGCGGAGAAATTCAACGCGCCACAACGCATTTAACTTTGGAATTAATTTTAAGTAAGGCAGGAAAAAAGGCTGCCTTAAATCATTTAGAGCAAAAAAAATTATCTACTTATGTGGGTAAGTTAAATGTAGTTTTATTTGCTCCAGAAGATTTAAATCTAGTCAAAGGGCCACCCAATATTCGACGTCATTTTATTGATATGGAATTAGGTCAAATTAATCAAGCCTATTTGATGAATAGTGCCCGTTACCGGCAGGTTTTACGTCAAAGAAATAATTATTTAAAACGGCTGCAAAAAAAGCAAACGCATGACTTAGTGTATTTAGATGTTATTTCGGACCAGTTAGCCGGATATGGGGCGGAAGTGATTTGCGCCCGCCAACAGTTTTTAGAAAATATTCAGCATTATCTACAACCGCTGCACCAAGAAATTACTGGTGGCCAAGAGACAATCGCCCTTAAATATCAAACGGCTCTAGATGCGCATCAGCAAAGTGTTGAAGCAATTTATCAAGAATTGTTGAAGCAAATCAATCAACAAAAAGAACATGATATTTTTACAGGTTCAACTAGTATTGGCCCTCATCGGGATGACTTTTCTTTTGTGGTTAACCAGACCAACCTACAAAAATTTGGTTCCCAGGGGCAACAACGTAGTGCTGTTTTAAGTTTGAAATTAGCCGAATTGGATTTGTTTAAGCAGGAAGTCGGCGATTATCCTTTATTGCTGTTGGACGATGTTTTATCCGAATTAGATCAATGTCGCCAAACCCACTTACTGCAAACAATTCAAAATCGGATCCAGACCTTTATCACCACAACAAGTTTGGAAAATGTTGATTTGTCAGCTATTAAGCAACCCAAGATTTTTACAATCAAAGCTGGAGGAATAATATGAGTGAACAAGATTTACCGGAAATTAAAAAAGAAAGTCTCGCTCAACGAGCAAAAGAATATGATGCTAGTCAAATCCAGGTACTTTCCGGTCTAGAAGCAGTACGGAAGCGGCCTGGAATGTATATTGGATCAACTAGTGCGCAAGGATTACACCATTTAGTTTGGGAAATTATTGATAATGGTATTGATGAGGCTTTGGCAGGTTTTGCAACCGAGATTAATATTGAGGTGGAACCGGATAATAGTGTCACTGTCACTGATGATGGCCGTGGTATTCCCGTTGATATTCAAGCCAAAACTGGCCGACCAGCCTTAGAAACGGTTTTTAATGTTTTACATGCGGGTGGTAAGTTTGGCGGCGGCGGTTATAAGGTTTCTGGTGGTTTACACGGTGTAGGTGCCTCGGTAGTTAATGCTTTAAGTACTAGTTTAGATGTTGAAGTTCATCGTAATGGTCACCGATATTATATGGATTTTGAACGGGGTAAAGTGAAAACGCCGATGAAAATTTTGGGCGATATTGACCCCCAAGAACACGGAACTAAAGTTCACTTTTTGCCTGATCCAGATATTTTTACGGAAACAACCGTTTATGATGATCACACTCTAGAAACTCGTATTCGAGAGTTAGCCTTTTTAAATAAGGGCTTAAAATTAACTTTTACTGATAAGCGAAAAGAAACAGCAGAGAAGCTTGAATTCCATTACGTTGGTGGTATTAAAAGTTATGTGGAATATTTGAATGAAAATAAAGATGTGATTTTTCCAGAGCCTATTTATGTAGAAGGTATGCAAAACGGCATTACTGTGGAAGTTGCGATTCAATATACTGACGACTATCATTCCAATTTAATGACTTTTGCTAATAATATTCATACCTATGAAGGTGGGACTCATGAAGCGGGTTTTAAAGCAGCTTTGACCCGAGTGATTAATGATTATGGTCATCGAAATAATATTCTTAAAGAAAGTGAAAAATTATCTGGTGATGATGTCCGTGAAGGTATGACTGCTGTTGTCAGCATTAAGCATCCGGATCCCCAATTTGAAGGGCAAACGAAAACTAAGTTAGGAAATTCTGATGCTCGGACGGTAACTGACCGTATGTTTTCCGAACACTTTAATAAGTTCTTACTGGAAAATCCCAATGAAGCTCGGCAAATTGTTGAAAAAGGAATGCTGGCTTCGCGGGCGCGGGTCGCTGCCAAAAGAGCACGGGAAGTAACACGTAAGAAATCAGGATTAGAGATTAGTAATTTACCGGGTAAATTGGCAGATAATTCAAGTAAAGATCCCGAAATTTCAGAATTGTTTATTGTCGAGGGTGATTCGGCCGGCGGTTCCGCTAAAGAAGGACGTTCTCGCTTAACACAGGCTATTTTACCTATTCGGGGAAAGATTTTAAATGTGGAAAAAGCTTCCATGGATCGGATTTTGGCTAATGATGAAATTCGGACGTTATTTACCGCAATGGGTACAGGCTTTGGCGAAGATTTTGATGTCCAAAAAGCACGATATCATAAGCTGATTATTATGACGGATGCCGATGTCGACGGCGCTCATATTCGGACACTGTTATTGACTTTAATTTATCGTTATATGCGGCCAATTTTAGATGCTGGCTATGTTTATATTGCTAAGCCACCGCTATATCAAGTACGCCAAGGTAAAATGGTGCGCTATATTGACTCTGACGAAGAATTAAAAGATGTAATGGTAACCTTACAGCCGAGCCCTAAACCGGTAATTCAACGCTATAAAGGTTTAGGAGAAATGGACGCTGAACAATTGTGGGATACAACTATGAATCCAGAAAATCGCCGTCTAGATCGGGTCAGTGGTGATGCCGCCGCCGATGCTGATCGAGTATTTTCTATGTTAATGGGCGATAAAGTAGCTCCGCGGCGGGAATTCATTGAAGAAAATGCCCGTTATGCAGAACTAGATTTGTAATTTAGAAGGGAGTAAGTGCTATGAGTGAAACTAATGATCGGCGTATTCAAACGGTCGATTTAACTAAGACAATGCGCAGCTCGTTTCTAGATTATGCAATGAGTGTCATTGTTGCGCGGGCGTTACCAGATGTCCGTGATGGCTTAAAACCAGTCCATCGGCGAATTTTGTACGGGATGAATGAATTAGGGGTTACCCCTGATAAACCTTATAAAAAGTCAGCCCGGATTGTCGGTGATGTTATGGGAAAATTCCATCCGCACGGAGATTCAGCTATTTATGAATCAATGGTTCGGATGGCGCAAAAGTTCAGCTACCGCTATGTTTTAGTAGATGGGCATGGTAACTTTGGCTCGGTCGATGGTGATCCAGCGGCGGCTATGCGGTATACTGAAGCAAAAATGAGTAAAATTGCCACAGAAATGTTGCGTGACATTAATAAAGATACTGTTGATTTTACTGAAAATTATGATGGTACTGAAAAAGAACCACGAGTTTTGCCGGCTCGTTTTCCTAATTTATTAGTTAATGGCGCGACAGGAATTGCGGTGGGGATGACAACCAATATTCCTCCGCATAATTTGCGTGAAGTAGTCGATGGTATTCATCTGTTGATGAAAAATCCAGAAATTACCACAGCTGAATTAATGCAGGCAATTCCTGGTCCGGACTTCCCTACGGGCGGTGTAGTTATGGGTAAGTCAGGTATTCGTAAAGCGTACGAAACTGGCCGCGGAACCATTACAGTGCGGGCTAAAGTAGATATTGAAACTCAAAAAAGCGGTCGCGAGCGGATTATTGTGACAGAATTGCCATATGCTGTCAACAAGGCCAAATTAATTGAGCGAATCGCAGAATTAGCTCGTGATCATCGAATTGAAGGTATCACTAACCTAATTGATGAGTCGGATCGGACAGGAATGCGGATTACCATTGATGTACGTCGGGATATGAGCGCCGAAGTAGTATTAAATAACTTATATAAGCTTACGGCCTTACAAACTTCTTTTGGCTTTAATATGGTAGCTATTGTTAATGGTGCTCCTAAGGTATTATCCTTAAAAGAAATCTTACAGTATTATTTGGAACACCAAGAAAAAGTTATCCGCCGCCGGACAGCATTTGACTTAAAGAAAGCTAAAAACCGCGCGCATATTTTAGAAGGTTTAAGAATTGCGCTTGACAATATTGATGCCATTATTCATATTATCCGGAGTTCTAAAACCGCTGAAGTAGCTAAAAGTGCTTTAATGACTCAATTTGATTTATCGGATAAACAAGCCCAAGCCATTTTGGATATGCGGATGGTGCGCTTAACCGGATTAGAACGAGATAAAATTGAAGCTGAATATCAAGAATTAATGGCTAAAATTAATGATTATCAGGATATTTTGGCTAAACCGGAACGAATAGATCAGATTATTTATCAAGAATTAGTAGAAATCCGCGATAAATACGGCGATGCACGGCGGACTGAATTATTAGTCGGTGAAGTTCTCAGCCTAGAAGATGAAGACCTAATTGAAGAAGAAAATGTGTTGATTGTGCTGACACATAATGGTTACATCAAGCGTTTGCCAGCTGATGATTTCAAAGTCCAAAACCGCGGCGGCCGTGGGATTAAGGGGATGGGTGTTAATAAAGACGACTTTATTGAACATTTACTTTATACCTCAACGCATGATGATTTATTATTCTTTACTAATTCCGGGAAAATTTTTCATTCTAAGGCCTATGAAATTCCCGAATATGGCCGCAGTGCTAAGGGGATTCCTATTATTAATCTTTTAGGAATTGCCAGCGAAGAACGTATTCAAACAGTGGTTCATATTAAGCGTCAGCAATCACCTCAAGATGCTTATTTATTCTTTGTTACACGCTTTGGTACGGTCAAAAGAACTGCTTTGAGCGAATTTCAAAATATTCGTAAGAATGGGCTGCGGGCTATTACTTTAAAAGATGAAGACTCTTTGGATAATGTTATTTTGACTAATGGCCAGCAAAATATCTTAATTGGTACACATTTAGGATATGCGGTTAGCTTTGCTGAAAAAGCTGTGCGGGTCATGGGCCGTACTGCAGCAGGTGTCCGCGGTATTCGTTTGCGCGAACAGGACTATGTGGTCGGTTCAGCAATTTTGACTCCTCAAAGTGAAGTACTAGTTATTTCAGAAAATGGCTATGGTAAGCGGACAGCCGCTAAAGAATATCCAATTAAAGGCCGTGGTGGTAAAGGAATCAAGACTACTAATATTACCGCTAAAAATGGACCTTTAGCTGGAATTACCACCGTTGACGGCTCCGAAGATATTATGGTAATTACCAGCAATGGTGTGTTAATTAGATTTGAAGTAGCCAAAGTTTCTCAGACCAAGCGAGCAACTATGGGAGTTCGGCTGATGAAGATTAGCGACGATGCTCATGTTTCAACCATGGCGAAAGTTGATCATGAGGAAACTGAAATAAATCTAGATTTAGAATAAACAATTTAAAGCTTTTTGCGTAATCTAAATTAGACGTTTAGTAATTATTTAGGCAAAAAGCTTTTTTATCTGGAAATTAATCCGAAAGAATGGTAGAATTTTATTCTGTGAGTATTAAACTTTTTAAAAGTTAAATGCTCCTTGAAAATGAGAAGATTCATTTTCCATTAGTCCAAAGGGAGGTGTGCAATATGGCTCAAACTCATTATGAGATTACGTATATCATTAAGCCGGATATTGCTGAAGAAGATAAAAAAGCTTTGATCGAACGTTTTGACAACATTCTCAAAGATAACGGTGCTGAAGTCATGGATTCTAAAGACTGGCAAAAGCGGCGTTTTGCTTATGAAATTGGTGGTTATACTGAAGGTACTTACCACATTGTTAATGTTAAAGCATCTGATCAAGCTGCTATCAACGAATTTGATCGGCTTTCTAAGATTGATGACAGCATTCTTCGCCATATGATTATTAAACGCGAAGACTAATTGTTTCATGTGAAACACTTTAAGGGAGAGCGGATAAATGATTAATAGAAGTGTGCTGGTTGGTAGACTAACTCGAGATGTTGATTTACGTTATACTGCTAATGGAACGGCTGTGGCTACTTTTACAGTAGCGGTTAATCGTCAGTTTACAAACTCTAATGGCGATCGCGATGCTGATTTTATTAACTGCGTAATCTGGCGTAAGGCTGCTGAAAACTTTGCTAATTTTACCCATAAGGGTTCATTAGTAGGGGTTGATGGACGCATTCAAACTCGGAACTATGAAAATCAGCAGGGACAGCGGGTTTATGTAACAGAAGTTGTCGTTGATAATTTTTCTTTATTAGAACCAAAATCTGCTAACAATAATCATCCTTCACAATCAAGTAATAATATTCCTAATCCTAATCAATCGAGCAATAACAATAATAATTCGACTAAGGCACCGACAGCTGATCCGAATGAGGATCCGTTTGCGGATAACACTCAGTCGATTGATATTTCAGATGATGACTTACCATTTTAAAAGTATTACAGAAAGGGGCTTATTATGGCACAACAACGTCGTGGCGGCCGTCGTCGCCGGAAGGTTGACTTCATTGCTGCTAATCATATTGATTATATTGATTACAAAGATACTGATTTATTGAAACGTTTCATTTCCGAAAGAGGCAAGATTTTACCTCGTCGTGTAACTGGTACTGGTGCTAAAAACCAACGTCGGTTAACAATTGCAATTAAGCGTGCCCGGATTATGGGTTTACTGCCTTTTGTTGCAGAAGATTAATTTGTTTTAACTGGATTTGACTCGCTAATATTTATTGCAATTTAATAACTCTTGTTAAAAAGTCTGCCCTAGAGGCAGGCTTTTTTGTTTAACTGCTAAATATGGTAAAATAAGGGCAGGTTTAATTAAAAAAGAGGAAGATATGGATAAAAATAAATTAACTAGAAGCGGTTTATTAGGTTTAAAATGGCCTTTAAAATTGTGTCTAGTTGCCGTTTTACTTTTAGCAGCAATTGCGATTGTAGTGGGATTTTTTGCCCATCCGCTTTTAGCAATCTTAGAAATTGTCTTAGTATTATTGGTTTTAGTAATAAGTTTTTATGCCTTTGACACCTTATTTAAGCAGGCTAATAAGTATTTAGAGGATTTGGCCTTTCGCAAGGGTCGTGGAGAACAAGAAGCGCTAATCAACATACCGTTAGGGATGTTATTATACAATGATGATTCTAAAAATACAGTTCAATGGATTAATCCCAAACTGCAAAATTATTTTGGTAAAGAAGATATCATTGGTAAGACCTTAGGAGAAGTTAATCCGCAATTAGAGCAATTACTTGCAGCTAAATCTCCCCAAGACCAGCCACAAGGACTCATTAAGATTAAAGAATCTCAGTTTCAGTGCTATATCCAAACTGACCTAAGAGTGATTTATCTTTTGGATATTACTAATTATGCTCGTATTCAGCAGCAATATGAAGATGAAAAAATTGCGATTGGGCAAGTTTTTTTAGATAATTATGATGAATTAACGCAGACCATGGCTGATCGTGACCAATCTAATCTTACAAACTATGTAACAAATCAGTTAACAGATTGGGCAAAAAATAATTCGATGTTTATTAAGCGGGTGAGCGAAGATCAGTTTATTATAATTGCTTATGCGCGTTCTTTAATCCAGGTAGAAAAGGACAATTTTGCAATTTTAGATAAGATTCGACAAGATACTTCAAAAAAGAACTATCCTTTAACTTTAAGCGTTGGTTTTGCTTATGGACGGGATGATTTAAGCGAGTTAGCTCGCGAAGCACAAAAAAATCTGGATTTAGCTTTGGGACGCGGTGGTGATCAAGCCGTAGTTAAAATGGGTGATGAGCGTGCGCGCTTTTATGGCGGTAATACTAATCCTATGGAAAAAAGAACCCGGGTGCGGGCAAGGATGATTAGCCAGGCATTGCGGGAACTATTTAATCAAGTTGATGATATTTATGTGATGGGCCACCAAAATCCAGATATGGATTCTTTAGGCGCTTGTCTAGGAATTCATCGTATCGCCCAAATGAATAATAAAAAATGTCATATTGTGGTTGAACAAAAAAATCTGCATACTGACATTGCGCGACTTTTAAACCTTATCACGCAAAATCAAGAGTTAAAAACGGACCTGATTGCACCAGCAGCCGCCTTAGAACAAGCAACTGCACATAGTATGCTGATTATGGTTGATACCTCTAAGCCGTCTATTTCAGTTAGTTCCCAACTTTGCCAAAAATTAGCGGAACATTTGGTCATAATTGATCATCATCGGCGGGGGGAAGAATTTCCACCGAATCCTATTTTAGTTTATATTGAGCCCTATGCTTCCTCAGCCAGTGAATTGATTACAGAAATGGTAGAATATCAACCCCAAACAGGTCCTTCTTTAAGCAAATTAGAAGCAACGGCGATGTTAGCCGGAATTTCTGTTGATACTCGTTCTTTTACTTTACGAACAGGTACGAGAACTTTTGATGCCGCTAGTTATTTGCGTTCCGTCGGAGCTGATGGCACTTTAGTACAGAATTTATTAAAGGAAAAAGTTGACTCTTATATTCAACGGAGTCATTTAATTGATTCGATTATGATGGTCACACCGCATATTGCACTATGCAACGGAGCTGAAGACCAGATTTATGATTCAGTGATTGCGGCTCAAGCTGCAGATACTTTATTAACGTTGGATCAGATTGATGCCGCTTTTGTAATCACTAAGCGTGCAGATGATAAAATATCTATTTCGGCACGGAGCTTAGGAGACTTTAATGTTCAGGTCATTATGGAAGAAATGGGTGGCGGTGGTCATTTGTCCAATGCGGCTACCCAATTAAGTGCAACTACAATTGCTCAAGTGAAGCAACAATTGATTGCAATTATTCACCAAAAAGTGGAAGATAAACATATGTCCATAACTAAAAAAAGTAATAGCTAGGAGGAACTTTTATGCGAGTAATTTTTACCCAGGATGTTCGTGGACGCGGCAAACGCGGAGAAGTAAAGGAAGTAGCTGATGGCTACGCACAAAATTATTTAATTAAAAATGGCAAAGCTAAAAAAGCTACCCCCGCAGCCATGAGAGAACTGCAAGCGCAACAAGCCGCCCAACAGCGTGAAAAAGATGAGGAATACGCTAGTGCGGAAATGATTAAGAATTTTTTGGAAAAAGATGAGACGGTCGTGGAACTACATTCCAAGGCGGGCAGTGATGGTCGATTATTTGGATCTATTCCTAGTAAGCAAATTGCGCAAGCTTTAAATCAGCAATTTAAGATTGATTTAGACAAACGCAAGATTGTTTTGCCAGAGCCGATTAAGACTTTAGGGTATACTAATGTTCCAGTTAAACTATATCCAGGCATTGAAGCTAAAATTCGGGTTCATGTTTCAGAAAAATAATTGCTAAAAATCTTCTCGAAGTGCTATATAGCATTGATAGAAGATTTTTTGTTCTTTTAAAGCGGTAATTAAGGTTTAAAAAAAAGAAGTTAAAGTTTCAATATTGGCAGCTTAGCAAAAGTAATCCTTTTTTTAACTGGAAATTACTATAATTAAAGTTTATTAGAATAAGAGCTGTCAAGGGAGGATGACTGTCGTGTTTAACCTTTTAATCCTATTGGCTGAACGTCTAGGCTTTATTATGATTTTAGCGTTTTTGTTAGTGAATACGAGCTTTTTTCGCAATCTGATTAAAAGTCGTAATTCTAAGGCACAAATCTGGCTGACGCTGATTTTTTCAATTTTTGTCATAATATCTAATTTAACTGGTGTCGAAATTACAAATTCGAAAGAAGTAGTAATGCCCACAATTATTACTAATTTGTCACAATCTTATTCTATTGCTAATACTAGAACTTTGGTAATCACCACCGCTAGTTTGACCGCTGGACCGGGTGTGGGGATGGTTGTTGGTTTAGTAGGGGGATTACATCGTTTTATTTTCAGTAATTTTTCAGATTCATTTTACATAGTTAGTTCGGTTTTGATTGGCTTTTTGGTTGGTAAAATTGGTGACCAAGTAAGAGGCAAACAGTTGTATCCTTCGATTTTTTGGGTGGGAATCTTAGGCTTAGGTGCGGAGTTTATTCAAATGGCCTTTATTTGTATTTTTCGGGGATTTGATTTGGTAAAATTAGTTATTGTGCCGATGGCTTTTTTAAATACTGTCGGTTCTTGTTTATTTATTGAAATTTTGAAAACGTATATGTCCAACGAACGTCAATTACGAGCTGTTCAAACTAAGGATGTTTTGGAATTGACTAATAAGACCTTACCTTATTTTCGAAAGGGTTTAGATGTTGATTCGGCTCACCATGTTTGTGAAATTATTAAAACATATACTAACTTTGACGCGGTGGGAATTACTGATAAAGTAAATGTTCTAGCTCATGTCGGCGCCGGGGCTGATCATCATATTGCTAATGAACCAGTCTTAACCGATTTATCTAAAACGGTAATTTTAACGGGTAAACGACGTTTAGCACATTGTAAAGCTGAAATTGGTTGTCCTCATCCTCATTGTCCCTTAGCTGCGGCAATCGTTATTCCCTTACAAGTTAATCAGCAGACAATTGGTGCTTTGAAGGTCTATTTTACTGATCCAGAAAAATTGACAGTTGTTGAAGAAAACTTAGTTGCCGGATTAGCCACGATTTTTTCAGGACAATTAGCGATTGGTATCGCCGAGGAACAAACTTCTTTAATTACTGAAGCTGAAATTAAGGCTTTGCAAGTCCAAATAAGCCCGCATTTCTTTTTTAACGCTTTAAATACAATAGCAGCTTTAATGCGGGTAGATATAGATAAGGCCCGAACGGCAGTAATGCAATTGAGTATTTTCTTTCGTTCTAGTCTGCAAAACGGCCAGGAAAAAGAAGTAACCCTACAACAAGAAAAAAAGCACGTGGATGCCTATATGAATTTAGAAAATTTACGTTTTCCTAACCGTTTTCAGCTTCAATATCATGTAGAAGTATCATCAAAAGTCTTAATTCCAGCCTTTTGTTTGCAAATATTTGTTGAAAATGCAGTCAGGCATGCTTTTAAAGGTCAGAAAAATAATAATCAAATTCTAGTGGAAATTGTTCCCTATGATGATGATTATTTTCAAATTAAAGTAAGTGACAATGGCCAGGGTATCAAACAACAAATTCAAACTCAGATTTTAAAAGAACCAATTATTGAGTCACATGGTACTGGTACTGCCTTATATAACCTTAACCGCCGTTTCTTAGGTTTATATGGTAGTATTAGCCAAATAAAAATTACTACTAGCGCAAAAGGAACTAGTTTTATAGTTTTAATTCCCTGGCAGTTATCTAAGGAGGAAATTGATCTATGAAGATTTTAATTGTAGATGATGAACAATTAGCACGGGCAGAGTTATCGTATTTAATTAAAAAAAGTCCTTGTCTGCAAAACATGGAGATTAAACTTTTTCAAAGTGAAGATGTCAAAACCGGTTTGGGGATTTTGATTAAAGAACAAATTGATATTATTTTTTTAGATATTTCTTTAAATGGAGATAATGGCTTTTCTTTAGCTCAGCAGTTACATCAACTGCCTTATGCGCCCCTAATTATTTTTGCGACTGCCTATGATGAATTTGCTGTCAAAGCTTTTAGTGTCGATGCTTTGGATTACATCCTAAAGCCTTTTGAACCTGAACGGATTAACCAGGCGCTTACTAAGGCTATTAGAGCTTTAGGAAACCGGCATGACAGTCAAAAAGAATCATTAGAAAACTTATTAACAGTTGAGCTTAATGATCGCAATATTGTTATTAAAAAGGACAATTTAATCTCCGCCACAGTGAATAGTGGAGTTTTAACTATAACAACTAAAACTAATCGCTATCAAACCAAAAATACTTTGACTTGGATTAAACAGCGTTTAACTGCGGCCAAGTTTGTGCAAGTGCACCGTAATTCTTTGGTTAATTTGGAAGCTGTTAAGGAAGTTCAACCTTGGTTTAATCACACTACTATTTTAGTTATGGCTAATAATGATAAAATTCAAGTCGGACGGTCATATCAAAAGGAATTAAAGCGTCGTTTAGGAGTTTAGTAAAGTATTTCACTTCTGGATATTTGCAGTTTAGAAAATAATTAAGGCAATTGGCTCTGAAAATCCCCGCAAATAGCCGTTTTAGGATTAATATGTAAGCGGTTAATAAATCAGAGGGGAGTCCTGATAATGGAAAAAACAAATACTAAAGCAAAATCAGCACCATTACTAATACAAATGTTGATATATGCCGCGATTTTGTTTGTTTCGCAATTCATTTCTGATTCCATGCCCAAATCATTTCCTTTACCGACAGCAGTTATAGGCTTAGTGATGTTGTATTTGCTGTTGACTTTTAAGGTGATAAAAGTTGAGTGGGTAGATTCTTTTGGTTCAGCAATGATTAGTATGATTGGCTTTTTGTTTGTACCATCAGGAATTTCTTTAGCAGGTAATTTAAAAATTATGCGTGCTGAAGGAGTACAATTAGTGATTGTCATTTTAATTGCAACAGTAATCTTATTGGTGGTTACAGCTTATACTACACGTATATTGAATATGATAAAAAGCAAAATAACCAATCCTAAAGTAAAGGAGGTTAGTAAATAATGCATTTTCTTACTAATCCACTCTTTGGTGTGTTTTTATCATTAATGGTTTATGAAATTGGTGAATATCTTTTTAAAAAATCAAAAGGTTTCTTTTTAACGCAGCCTTTGTTTGTAGCTATGGTTTTGGGTATTATTATCTTAGCAGTACTGGCTAAAAGCTTTCATATGACTACAGCGCAATTTTATACGCAAGCCTATAAACCTGGCGGTGATTTAATATTTTGGTTTTTAAATCCGGCAACCATTGCTTTTGCAGTGCCGCTTTATAAACGTAACGATGTTGTCAAAAAAAATGGGGCTATTATTTTATTTAGTTTATTAATTGGAACTTTCATTTCTTTGTTTGCAATTACCGGTATGGCGAAGTTAATCGGTTTAAGCAAAGTCGGGGTTGCTTCTATGCTAAGTCAGTCAGCTACAACAGCGATTGCTTTGCCATTGTCAGCAGGTATTGGGGGTAATCCGGCGGTTACTGCGATGGCGTGCATCTTAAATGCAGTTATTATTTATGCTTTGGGCAAGTCTTTGGTAAAATGGTTTAAGCTGGAACAAGATCCTGTTGGTGAAGGTTTAGGTTTAGGGACTGCTGGTCATACAGTAGGTTCAGCTTTTGCCTTACAATTAGGTTCAGTTCAAGGAGCGATGGCAGCAGTTTCTGTAGTTTTGATTGGGGTAATTGATAACTTAGCTGTGCCAGTATTTGCCCATTTGATGGGGTTGTAATTAATACTTAATAAAGTAGTAGTAAATATCTGTAAAGACTTTCCATTAGTAGAGACTGGGATAAAATTTGTCCTGGTCTCTCTTTTTCTATGTTCAAAATGAGATTTGATAGGTACGATTTTGGCTTCAATTCAAGGTAAACTATTTATGAAATATTTATTCAAGATAATAGTCTGATTTTCAGAAAATGATAAACAATTCACAAACTTTAAGATAACGTTTGTTGTGATTTTTCACTATTTAACGGCAGTTTAGATACTAATAATGGTATTTTAGATAGTAATATCGGTAGTTTAGCTATAGTTTGCTCTATAAAAGCGATTCCAATATTATAATGTAAACGTTTAATAATAACTTGAGGAGGATTTATCATGCAAGAACCCCAAGAAATAAAAAAATCGGCGCCAATCTTAATTCAAATGTTAATTTATGCAACGATTTTATTTGTAGCACAGTTAATATCTACGGCAATGCCCAAGTCCTTTCCTTTACCGCCAGCAGTTGTTGGTTTAGTTTTAATGTATTTATTATTGACTTTTAAAGTTATAAAGGTGCAATGGGTAGATTCGTTTGGAGCAGCGTTAATTGGTATTATTGGAGCCTTGTTTGTACCTTCTGGAATTTCCTTAGCTGCCAATCTCAAAGTTATGCAAGCTGAAGGGATAAAGATTATTATTGTTATTTTGCTAGCAACCGTCATCTTACTGGTAGTAACAGCTTATACAACTCTTTTAATCAATGGACTTATTAATATAATTTTTCATAAAGAGAGTAATGCTACTGATAGTTTGCAAAACAAGGAGGAACAATAATGCAGTATTTAACGAACCCATTATTTGGTGTATTTTTATCCCTTGCTGTTTATGAACTAGGTGAATGGTTATTTAAAAAGACCAAAGGCTTTTTTTTAGCTCAGCCTTTGTTTTTTGCGATGATTTCTGGTATTGCAATTTTAGCATTGTTAGCACAGATTTTTCACGTTTCAATTAGTGAAATGTACACCAAGGCTTATAAACCTGGTGGCGATATTATTTTCTGGTTTGTCCAACCTGCAACTATTGCCTTTGCAGTACCGCTTTATAAAAGAAATGATATAGTTAAGAAAAATGCCTTTGTTATTTTAGCAAGTTTAATTATTGGAGTTATTATTTCTTTATTTGCAATTACTTTTTTGGCCCGAGCAATTGGATTAAGCCGTGCTGGAGTGGCATCCATGCTGAGCCAATCAGCAACAACGGCCATTGCTTTACCGCTTTCACAAGCTATGGGTGGGATTCCAGCCATTACTGCCATGGCTTGTATTTTAAATTCTGTTGCTATTTATGCTTTTGGAAGTTTTGTTATTAAAATATTTAGACTGCAAAAAGATCCTCTAGGCCTAGGTTTAGGCTTAGGAACAGCTGGTCATACTGTCGGCTCAGCTTTTGCTTTAGAAATGGGCTCTATTCAAGGTGCTATGGCAGCTGTTGCTGTAGTTTTAATTGGAGTAATTGATAACTTAGTAATTCCAATTTTTGCTAAAATTATGAGCATTTAAGCTTAATAGATATAATATTAAAAATAAAAAGATGGATTTGAGACAACAACTCGTCTCAAATCCATCTTTTTAATATTTTTGTACATATTAAGTAACGTTTTTAAACAATAATGTAAAACATAGTACTCTGCTATCTCACTATTTGGTTCTATGTTAAAATTAACAGGAATTAGAAGTGTGAGGAATTAATTTATGAATAGCGATCTTATTCAACGAATACCACCAAATAACAAGGAAGCCGAACAATCTGTTCTCGGAGCAATTTTATTGCGGCCCGAGGCTTTAATTGAAGCTTTAGAATATGTAACAGCTGATTCTTTTTATCAGCATGCACATCAATTAATTTTTGCGGCAATGATTGAATTAAATGAAAATGATCAAGGCATTGATGTTGTTACTGTTAAAAACACTTTAGATGATAAAAACCAACTCGAAGATATCGGCGGTGTTAGTTACTTAGCAGAATTAGCAGCAATAGTTCCTACGGCTGCTAATGTGGTGTATTACGCTAAAATAGTTGCTGATAAAGCTTTATTGCGGCGCTTAATTGAAGCGGCAACCAATATTGTAACTCAAAGCTATGAAGAACAAGATGATGATGTTACTAATATTTTAGATACTGCTGAACGGCAAATTATGAATGTTGGTGAAGAGCAGGCTAGTGGTGGCTTTAAAAAGATTGGTGATATCTTAAATGCCACAATTGAAGGTATCGATCAACGTGCCCAAGAAGATTCCCAGGTGACAGGTTTATCGACTGGCTATTCAGAGTTAGATAAAGTTACCGCGGGCTTGCATGAAGATGAATTAATAATTTTAGCAGCGCGTCCGGGAGTCGGAAAAACAGCTTTTGCCTTGAATGTGGCGGAAAATGTGGCAGTGCATACTCCAACGACGGTGGCAATCTTTAGTTTAGAAATGGGAGCTGAGCAATTAGCGAGTCGCTTATTGTGTGCTCAGGGAAGTATTGATGCTAATCATTTACGGACCGGTGATTTAAATGATGAAGAGTGGCAAAATTTGATTGTAGCCACCGGAATTTTATCGCGGACGTCGATGTATATTGATGATACTCCCGGAGTAAAAATGGCAGAAATTCGGGCTAAATGCCGGCGCTTAGCTAAAGAAACGGGCAATTTAGGCCTAATTATTGTCGATTATCTACAATTAATTGAAGGTACTGGCCAAGAAAATCGGCAGCAGGAAGTTTCAGTAATTTCACGGCAATTAAAAAAATTAGCGAAAGAATTACATGTACCAGTTATTGCCTTATCACAGTTATCACGGGGAGTGGAACAACGTCAGGATAAACGTCCCATTTTATCGGATATTCGTGAATCTGGTTCTATTGAGCAAGATGCTGATGTGGTTGCTTTTTTATATCGTGATGATTACTACAATGAAGATGCTGACGGTGAAGAACAAGTTGAAGATACGAATGCTGGCGAAGTAGAAGTTATTATCGGTAAAAACCGCTCCGGGCCTCGGGGAACAGTGAAGTTATTATTTGTTAAATCTTATAATAAATTTGCTGCTATTTCGCCATTGACGGAAGGACAATCATGAGCAAATACACCCAATTACAACAAGCTTATTATCAACACCAATTAATTGATGTTGTAATGCGCTCAACTAAAGATATTTATACGGGCAAAATTTGGCAATTAGATCAGAAACATATCATCCTGAAGGTTTATAGTGATTATGGGTTGCCTAATGGGTATGTATTAGTGACAATTCGTGCAATTGCAGTAATTAGCAGCCAAGGAGCCGACTTACAGCGCATTCAAAAACGAATCCAAATAGCCCAACAGCAACATTTATGGGCACCTGTAGACGAACCGCTTGCACAATTGACGTCACCGTTATTGCCAGCATTATTACAGCATCTAGCCCAACAGCAAAGTCTAGTTTTAACGATTGGGGTCAGCGCTTATCAATATCAGCAGGCCAAAATTAAGCAAGTAGCTGGACGACAGGTTAATATTGAAGTTTATGATTTTTTTGATTTTTCTTATAACCATTTGTCAGAAACTTTTTTTCAAGATCAATTAGAAGCTTTGGAATTTGGCGGCCAAGAACTTAATCAAGCAACAAAATATTTTTTACAGCCGCATGTTCACTGTCTTCCATTAATCATTAAAGCCAACTCTTATCTTTTGCCCAGCCTCCAAAAATTAGTTGGTAGCCAAACGCTAATAATGATTTACTTGAACACTTCCAACAGTAATTTTTATGTAGGTAAGGTTACTAATGTCACACCGCAAGAAATAGCTTTATCGCTGGTCGATCAAAATGGCTATTTTGGTGGTTATGCGGTAATTCGGCTTAGTGAAGTGAGCTTTGTTTCGGCACAAACAGATTATTTACGTTTGATTGCAACTTATCGACGCTGGCAACAGCAGCAAAATACGTTTGTCCAGCCGGTTTTGGATGCTAAAATGCAATTTGCTTCGGATAATCTGTGGCAATCAGCCTTTACACAATTAACGCAAACTAAAGCGATGCTGCGGATTCAATTGCGTAATTTATCTACGGATATCTTGGCCTATAGTTTAGGTGCGAGTGCTAAGAGTGTAAAATTAGCTATCTTTGATAATTTTCAAACACGTTCAACACAAGTTAAAGAAGTTCAATATACTGATATTGCTCGAATCACTTTTGGTTATTTAAATTCCTATTTTACAAAAGCCGAATTAATTAAATAGACTTTGCCAATAATGTTCTTAATTGGTAAACTAGAGAAGTAAAAACTAATTAGTAAAGGATGATGGATTAATGACTGGTGTAGTGGTTGTTGGTATGCAGTGGGGCGATGAAGGTAAAGGCAAAATTACCGATTTTTTGAGTCAAAAAACGCAAATCGTAGCCCGTTATCAAGGCGGTGATAATGCTGGACATACGGTGGAAGTTGATGATAAGGTTTACAAAATGCGCTTGGTACCATCAGGAATTTTAAACTCAGAAAAGATTGCTATGATTGGTAATGGCGTGGTAGTCAATCCGCAATCTTTAGTTAAGGAAATGGCTGCTTTAAAAGAGCAGGGAGTAAGCTTTGAGAACTTTAAGATTTCTAATCGCGCACAAGTTATTTTACCCTATCATATTAAATTGGATGGATTACAAGAAGAAAGTAAAGGCCAACATAAAATTGGAACAACTAATCGTGGGATTGGACCAGCTTATATGGATAAAGTTGCACGTGTCGGGATTAGAATGGCTGATTTAATTGAAAAAGATACTTTTGCAGCTAAGCTGAAGGCAAATTTAGAGAGTAAAAATCGCGAATTCACTCAGCTTTATCATAGTGAGCCCTTAGAATTTGCAGATATTTTTGCTGAATACTATGAATATGGTCAACAACTTCGGCCTTATGTCTGGGATACTTCTAAAATTTTAAATGAGGAATTAACAAAGGGTAGTAAAGTTTTATTTGAAGGCGCTCAAGGCATTATGCTGGATATTGATCATGGTACCTATCCATTTGTAACTTCTTCTAATCCTGTAGGCGGCTTTACTGCTGGTTTAGGTGTCGGACCGACGGCAATTAAACGAGTAGTGGGAGTAGCTAAGGCTTATACCTCGCGTGTGGGTGCCGGACCTTTTCCTACGGAACTAACTGATGATACAGGCGATTTTATTCGAGATGCTGGGCATGAATACGGTGTGGTAACTAAGCGTCCACGTCGGATTGGCTGGTTAGATGCCGTGGTACTTAAGCATGCACAAAGAGTAGCTGGAATTACTGATTTAGCTTTAAATAGTATTGATGTGTTGAGTGGCTTAGATGAAGTGAAAATTTGTACTGGTTATCAATTACCAAATGGACAAATAATTGATGAATATCCGGCTAGTTTAAACGTTTTAGATCAGTGTCGACCAGTTTATGTTACCCTCCCGGGATGGCAAGAGCCGTTACGTGGACTGACTGACATTACTAAGTGGCCTCAGGCTGCTCGCAATTATCTTGAAAAAATCAAAGAGTTAACTAATTTAGATTTTGTGAGCGTTTCTGTGGGACCAAATCGTGACGAAACTATTGTTTTAAAAGATATTTGGGAAAATTAGTTTATCTTAAAAATTAATTTTTGGGTTTAAGAATTGAGTTTGGCAGTTACAATTTTGATAACAAGTACGGGGCTGGGACGTAATTTTGTCCCAGCCCCGCTAATTTTACTGATATTAAGAATGAAAATTAGATAAACTAGTCTAATAAGTTGATTCATTGAAAATTATCGCTGCTGTGCAGATTAGGGACGGTTTGCAATAGATTTTTTTCCTTGTTCAAAAGCAATAAAACGGTTTTGATTACGGTTATAAATCAGGGTATAGTAATAGGTCTTTTCCTTATTAATTTGGGTAATGAAGAAAAATGTTTCACGTGGAACATCGGAAATTTCATAACCGATGATAGCACTATTTTTTTGATTAGCTGTGCCCATTTGCGCATAGCGCTGAAGCGCTGCACCGCTATGAGTACTTAAACCAATATTTTTTCCTAATTGACTATATTGTTGTGTAGAAGCATTGGGCTGGTTAATGATATCAGAATTAGTAAGTGTAGTGTTAATATTATCAAGAAAGTTAGGAGCTTTGGAAATGCCAGAGTTACCCAATTTATTAGTGAAGCCAATAAATTTAGGAGCCTTATTATTGCTAGTTGATCCAAGATAAGATGTTTTGAGTACTTGATGTTGCCTAAAGTATACTTGATAACGATAACTACGGATTTGCTTGGTATCATCATAACGATTGGCACTTAAAACAGTATATTTTCCCTGATGATCGTAGCCAATTAGTAAGGGGGTCACGCTATAGATATAGCGATGTGGTTTTTGGTGGACCCAGCCTTGTAATTGGTGGAATTGTGCTGGTGAAAGCCAGGTGGATTTTTGCTTTTGCCGGTTAAATGAGTGAATGAGCGTATCAACATGAGCTAATTCAGTTTGATATTCTTGATTATCTATTTCATTCAAGGTAATTGCATGTGGGTGAATATTTTTATTGACTTTTTGAGGGTTTACTAACCAATTAAAAGGAATAGTTTGAGCGGTTAGCCAGTTTGAGGTGGCTTGAAGGAGGGGCTTTCGACTATAATAAACTGTAGTTAAAGTAATCAGAAGGATTAATACTGTACTTAATAAAGCGACATGCTTTTTTAATTTGTTCAAGTTAGTTACCTCAATGAAATTATTTGGTTAATGATATTATAATAGCCATGTTGCTTGTGGCTTTGTCCTTAATAATATTTTATACTATACAACAATCAAAAGGGCTAATGACAACAAAATTATTTGGAGAAAGATTGGCTTGTATGAAGATTAATAGAGAAAAATTTCGCTTGATAAAACGCACCAGCCAAATAATACTTGTTTTGGGAGCACTTGCTTTTTTATTACTATTGGCCGGTGGAGGAGTCGATGTGGCTGCTAAGGATTTTGTAAGGCATCAGTACCAAAATCAACAGCATCAAGCTTTAATAACGCAAGTTGATACTAAAAAAGTACAAATGTTTACCAAATTAATGAAATTAGATGCAGGTCATCTGGTTTTTAGTAAGCAAACTCGCCGTGATTTTCAAAAAATCACGCTTTTATTAAATGCGCGTCGTCAAAATGAGGAACAAGTCAAAAGTTATTTCGATGGTCCCCATTATTATGCTAATCGCGTTAGCAAAAAGCGGCTCGACGGAACCGATAACAATCTTTTGAAAGAAAAAAATCAAACTGTCTATCAGCGGCAGAAGAATCGGCTGGATACCATTCGGGTATGGTTTGATCAAACCCAAGATGCCAATAAATTTTTAAAAACAGCCATGGGAAAATTTCAAACTAATCATGATCAATTAGATCTGACGCAGGTTTCCCAAGCTAATGCGTATTATAAATTAATTAAAAACCGCCACTGGCAGCATTACTGGCAGCCACAAATTAAAGAGCTCTTGACCTATTTTAAAAATGCTCAAAGTAATCGTGATAAAAATCAGTTAGCTCAAGAGCAAGAGCAATTGGCAGCCTTAAAAAATGCGCCTTTGACGCAAAGCTATCAACCGGCTCATGTAACCATTATTGACAATGTTCAAGTGGCTGATGATGCTAATCGTACTTTGTCAGCAGCGGGTATTACTGCAAGCCAGGTTTTGTATTTTTCTCAAAGTGATCAAACGTTGTCACTGTTGCGGCGAGTAGGGAGCCATTATCGCACTACAAGTTCTTTAATCCAAGTAATAGCAAGCCGGGTGCCGCGAGGAATTTATCGTCTACAAGAATTAATTATCAATCCCCCAGATACTGCTGGCGTCGTAACAGATCCAAGCCAAGCAACTTTTGGCCGTTACTATCCTGATGCTACAAGCGTTGATTCTACTACTAATAGTGTGAGTGATTATAATCGTGCTCAACCAACTTTTTGGCTGAAAAACAATCCTGCATTACAGACTTCAATATTATTTAGCAATGACCAAAGATTGGGCTTTATCTATAGTTCCGGATCAGCTTTAAATAATGGTATGGTCTTGGATAATTCGGATTTGATTACTCTGACAAACTTAGTTAATAGCGGAACAACACTTTTTATCAACTAAGAGCAAAGGAGAATATTATTGCAAGCAAGATGGCGGCATTGGCTGCAGAATTTTCAAGCACATCCAATAAGAAAGATTTTAAAGTATATTTTTCTCATCTTTTTATTACTAATTGTAATTTTAGGGATATTTATTTGTCACAAATATTTAGGTGAAGTTCAAAAGGATATCACAGATGGCTATGTTATTAGTGACGATATCCGAGAAAATAATTTTCATCCTAAACAGCCCACCACGATTAAAGATGGCTCTAATCAAACGATAAAGACTCTCACTCACAGTCAAGCAAATTATGTATCGTATTCCCAAATCAATCCGCGTTTGCGGAAGGGGATAATTGCCGTAGAAGATCGCCGTTATTACCAACATCATGGTGTGGATTTAACAGGTGTGTTAAGAGCCATTTGGCAGTCTTTATGGCATCGGCAAGTGCAGGGTGGTTCAACTTTGACGCAGCAATTAGTTAAAAATATTGTTTTAAAAGATCAATCACAAAGTTTTGACCGCAAAATTAAGGAAATGGTCATTGCACAACAACTCGAGGCAAAATTTTCCAAGAAAAAAATTTTGGAATTTTATCTTAATAATGTCTATTTAGGACACGGCTGTTATGGGATCGGCAGTGCCAGCCAGTATTATTTTTCTAAGGATCAAAATCAGCTGGATATAGGAGAAATTGCACTTTTAGTTGGTATTCCCAACAATCAAGTACTCTATGACCCAGTAGTACATCCAACTGCTGCTAAAAATCGCCGCAATACGGTATTGTATTCTTGGTATCAACAAAAGTTAATCTCTGCAGCGGACTTTCAGCGTTATTCGCAGCCTGCTATTAAATTGAAAATTCATAATTTTACTTATGATAATGATATTTCACAGGATTATGCTTTGAATTATGCAGTAGACAATGCCGTCAAACAACTGATGATGGTTCATGGATTTGAAATGAAATATCTTTTTCAAAATGATCAAGAAAAAAATGATTATCGCAGCCGCTATTCCCAAATTTATGATAAATACTATGGTGAATTGCTTAATGGTGGATTTATTATTCGGACTACTATCAATCAAGATTTGCAAAAACAGCTAGTTAAAATTGTAGATCAGCAATATGCTGCTTATAAGCAACGTGATGCTGAAGGTAAATTAGAACCACAAGTAGCAAGTACTATTGTAGATAACCGCACGGGTGATGTTTTAGCAATTATTGGTGGTCGCACCACTCAAGGCGATCAATTAAATCGTGCTATTAATGCTTACCGTCAGCCAGGTTCTACGGCCAAGCCTTTGATTGCTTATGCACCGGCTTTTGAACGGGGATATGCACCACAAAGTCGAGTAATAGATGGTCCTGTAGGTAATATTCATAACTGGTATAGTGGCTATCGGGGGGCGGTCAGTTTAAGACAAGCTCTGGCAGATTCTATTAATACAGTGGCATTTAAATTAGCCTTAAGTGATAAAGAAAAATCCTTTTACCAATTATTAGGTAAAATGCAATTTCAAGGACTTTATCCAGCTGACAATAATCCTATTCTGTCAGTGGGTGGTTTTACTAAAGGAGTAACTACTACCGAAATGGCTTCGGCCTATAGTTCTTTTGCCCGGGGTGGAAAGTTCGTTGCACCCAACAATCTTAAAAGTATTGAAGACACTGTTAATGAGCGCACCCTTTATCAAAACCCCCATACACAAGTTAGCGTCTATACTTCAAGTGCAAGTTACATGATGATTAATGCCATGCAAAGTGTAGTAACTAATGGGTTAGGCAAAGAAGCTGCCTTGCATAATTATGCGCATGTGGCAGGCAAAACCGGAACTACAGATTTTAATCATGATAGTTATTTCGTCGGCATGACGCCTTGGTTTACCATTGCTAACTGGACAGGTTTTGACCATCAACAGCCATTAAGTGATGATCAATTGCAGCTCACTATTAAAACATTTCGTGCTGAAGGGGAATATTTGGTTGATTATTTGAAAGAACCTAATACGGACTTTAAAGTTCCTAGCAGTATTCGTAAGGTGGGAGATAATCTTTATGTACGTCAAGAAGCTGTTCAAAAAAGTGTTGCGCAAATAATTTCCGAAAATTATTTAGCCTTTAATAGTGCGGAAATTAATGCCAATCAAAAGCGGCTGAATAATCTTGATTATCGCTTAATCTATCATCTAACTAAAAAGCAGGAACAAAATCGCGAGCGCGTTGTGCAACAAGCCATTACGGCTTATCAACAGGAGCCTTTTGCTAAGTTATCCCAATATGATAACAAAATTGCCCAATTACAAAAAATTCGTTATAAAAATGAAAATGTTAAACGTATGAATGCAAAAGCTGAGTTTAATCGGACTATCATGGAGTTACAGCGGGAATTGAACTTAACACAGGCCCAACTGCAAGCTCAAAAAGAAAACAATCGTTTAGCCCGTTTTGAAGCCCAAAAGAGTCAAATTGAGGCGGAACGAGAAGCTAAAAGACAAGCCACAGTAGAGCGACTAATGAAACAATATCAGCCTTTGTTAGACAAGGTCAAAGAGGCTTATCAAAACGATGACAGCAATAAAACACAGTTAAAAGCCCAACTTGAAGATTTAATTAATGAAATTCGCAGTTATGGCGGAAATATTAGTGATCCAGTCATTGAAGTCAACTAAAATAATTAATCATTAGCTGGTTTTTAAGCCCTATACAGAAAAAATCCGGGACATGTATTTTGTCCCGGATTTATATATATTTATAGATGCTAGGAGGATAAAAACCCACACGGTGCGTGCTAGCGCACAATAAAAATTACAATCAAACTTTATTTTTCTGACGGCGGGCGATTGCGGGCAGGATCAAACCTAAAATCATTAAGACAAACGGTGTTAATATATTGAGCCCTAATTGAAACCACCAACTCTGAGGATTAGCATTATATGACAATTTAGGAACCATTCCTAATATGCAGGCAAAAGCGGTAAAAATAAAGCACCACAAACCAATATCAAAGCCAACATGAGAATTCTTAACAAAGAGATAATCGCTTTGATAAGTTTTGAGCTGCTGATTTAAAAGCATGTAGGCTACAAAAACCCATAAATATCTTAATGGCATAACAATTGAATTTAGATTTAAAAGCCACTTGTAGAGATCATTCATTCCTTGAATACCAATGGCCGGAACTATAATCAAAATTGCGACTAGAATTCCAGTCATTAAATAGCCGTAGATAGGTATATTGCGTTGGTTTTTTTGGCTAAGTTTAGCGGGAATATAATTACGATCTGCATCATCTAAAAGCATGCGTAAGGGTGCATCAATTGACACGGCCAAAGCAGCAGCAGAAGCGAGGATATTAGCCAATGCAAACAGCCACATAAAGATATTGCCTAAATGAAAATATTGCCCTAATAACTGAAAGGCATAATAAGCACCATTAGCCATTAAATCATCGGGAATATGATGGGCATTAAAAATAATTCCCATGGAAAATGATCCCAAAATCGCAGAAATGGCCACCATAACAGCTAGAGCAATCATTCCCTTAGGAAATTCGCGGCTGGGATTATGAGTTTGCTTAACATAGGGAGAAATTTTTTCCGCACCGCCGACAGCAAAAACCAGCATAGAAATAGTAGTAAAATAGTTCAAATCAAACTTGGGCAGGTAGGTGTCTAATTGATTCATTTGCGCAGTTTGAATGGTCATTTTGGTCATAAATGGAGCCGCAATGCCCAAAATTATAAAAAGGATGGACATGGAAAACATGGCAATCCCCGCAATACTGCCCACACGATTTAAAGTAGTAACGCCCCGAGATGCCAGCCATAAAAAGGCTAGAAAAATAACTAAACAAAGAGTTTGAACTAAGAAAGCCGGCGCTTGGTTGACAAAATTTCCATTACCTTTTAGTAGCCAGCTAAAGCCTACAATAATAATCTGCGGTTTTTGCGCCAGATAAGGCACGTGTACCACCCAGTAGGTCCAAGCTGCCAAATAAGCTAATTTACTATTGGCCAATTCTTTAATCCAAGAAGCTACTCCGCCATCGTCTGTGGTAAAGGTGGCACCTAATTGTCCAACCATTAACGTATAGGGAATAAAATAAAGCAACATAATTAAAACCCAAGAAACAATAACTACTAAGCCTTGATTAGCAAAATTGTTGACAACGTTAGTTAATCCCCACACAGTTGTAAAACTAACCAGGGCAATATTAAACCAACGCAGTTGTTTTTGATTTTCCATAGAATCTCCTTGTCTAAATATTGTAAAATAGTCATAATAAACCTACAAGCTGCATTATACAGCAACTCTTCAATTATACAGGAGTCTTTATGGAGAAGCTAATTACTTTAATAAAAAAATATTGGGCGCTTATCTCTTATTTGATATTTGGGGGATTAACCACCTTAATTAATTTAATAGTATTTTATGAACTTTACACTTGGAATCATATAATGGGTTATCAAATGGCCACCTTTGTTGCTTGGTTATTGTCAGTACTTTTTGCCTATATCACAAATAAACAATTTGTTTTTAATTCGCATCAAAGTTCGAAAAAAGCCGTACTAAAAGAATTAGAAGCATTTTTCTTCTTTAGAATTTTGAGTCTATTAATTGATTTTGTAGTTTTACAAATAGGTATTGGCATGCTGCATGCTAATAGCCTCATTGTTAAATTAATCGACAATATCATCGTGGTGATAGCTAATTATGTCTTTAGTAAGGTATTTATCTTTAAAAGAAAATAAATCACTTAAAACACTAAAGAGGCCCCTTAAATAGCAAGGCGCTATTGTAGCAAATAATGAAGGGAAAAAATATTTCTAATATTTCCCGGGAAATATGGAGGGTGATAAAATTGATTGAAAACATTGCGCTGAATCCTCAATATAAATTTATTAATACCAGCCACTTAACTGCCAGTGAAATCTCAGACTTAGAACGCGACTTTCATATTGATGATGAAATCATTGCTTATGGAACTGATCGTGATGAAAGCCCTAATTATATCTACGATAAAACTACAAGTGATCAATTATTAATCATTCAAATACCCCGTTTTTTAGATAAAGATGATTTGCATTATGTCACCCAGCCAATTGAATTTTTAATTCATCAAGATACTTTGTTTATTTTTAATCCCTGTGACAGTTCTATTGTCAAGAAGTCTTTGAATAAGCTGCAACTAAACTTAAGCAAATTTACTAATGAGAAAGTAGTTTTGGCTTTATTATTTGAATTGATTGACACTTTTTTGCCTGTGATCCGTCAAATCACCCATCGGCGTAATCAACTCGATCAAGAGCTTAACAAAAAAATTACTAATGAAAAATTAGTAGAGCTTTCACGTTTAGAACAATCATTGTCATTTTTTTCTAGTGCTATCATTTTAAATGAATCAATTATTTGTCGCTTAGCTCAAACGCCCTTTATGCGTACAAGCCAAGAAACTGCCAATTCAGAGATGTTAGAGGATGTTCTAGTGGAATGTCGTCAGGTTAAACAAATGGTTGAAACAGAATTAGATATTGTTCAAAGAATCACAGAAACTTTTAATGTTATTGCCAATAATAATTTGAATGACACAATGAAATTTTTAACAATTTGGTCTTTGATTTTAACAGTTCCGACAATTGTAACTGGTTTTTTTGGTATGAATGTAGGTTTGCCATGGATGAAAGTTTCTTTTGCTTGGATAATAATTGTAGTGATCTGTATCATCTTGTCCCTATGGCTCTTGTTGATTTTAAAGTTTCATAAGAAGCTTTAAAATTATAAATATATTAAAAAATAGCTTGAAATTCTCATTTAAGAGCATAAAATACAGTAATAGTATTACTAATTAATGTGATACTATTACAGAGGATAATGTTTAGGTGAATTGAACCTCTCCTAATTGATTAAATAATGATATATCCTCCTGTCTAAAAAGCAACAGTCTAATTAATAGATTGTTGCTTTTTAAATTTCAGGTCGTAATTACACTCACAAATATTAAATTATGTTGGCAAATACTAATAATATTCGTTGTCGCATTCTAGTTATAAGAGTGGAGGTAAAAGCTCTATATAACTTTTATGAGTATATTTCCTAGGTAATTATTAGCATGAAAGTTCAAATTTTATAACTAAAAAGCCCTTAGCAAAAAATGCTAAGGGCTTTTTGAGCATATACATTTGTTGGGTAAAAATTTCTTAATAGAATACTCGACCAACTTTAGCTACAATGTTCCGCTGCCAGTTAGTAATTGGCCGAACAGCGACAGAATCAGGCCAAGAATCTAAGACTTGATTATTTCCTAAGTAGATACCGACGTGCCAGATGCTGCCATCATAAGGGCTTTGATAGAAAATTAAATCACCACGAAGTCTTTGTGAATAAGCAACACTGTGAACATAAGGGCTGCTGTATAAGAGTTGGCAATTCCATTCATTACCAGGTTGAGCATGCTGGATATTGCTGGTAGGTTGAGGATCAATACCAGAAGCATATAGAGCTTGGGTGACTAATCCAGAGCAATCAACGCCATAAGCTGGTGAAGAAGCTGCTCCAGAAATCCACGGTTTACCTAGATATTCTTTGGCTTGGGCAATCATCGCTTCGATATGATCGCTGCGGCTGCTATTAATATTGGTTCTTAAAGGCGCAACATAACTATCTAAATCGTACCAATCTTTGCCGCTGAAGCCCATATGTGTCCAGGTATTATAATCAACAATACCAGTAGCTTTTAAACCATGGCTTGCTTGCCAATTGCGTACGCGAGAAATTACATTACCATCATAAATGGTATGAGCATTAGATAAACCAAAGAATTGACGTACTTTATAGACTTTAATACCTTCTACGCCATTATAAAGGTCATATCCAGGTTTTTGCTGTTGAGTAATTTGCGAGTTGTGAATAGGATACCAACCAGCGGGATTAGTATATTTAGGAGTAGCAACATCATCACTATTAATCCAAGTGTTAGTAGCAACTTGATACCATGTTTTACCGTTAGCGTTATCAGTATAGTTATACTGCCAAGCACTATTGGCGGCTAAGTTGCTATTAATTGCTTCATAAGTACCATGTTGATAATGATAAGTGACAGCACCATTTTTTCCAGCCCAGACTACACCTTTTTGGGGCACACCATGCTGTAAATTCACATCTTCAGATTTAACGAATTCATGATCGGAAACTCGATATAAAGTACCAACATCTGGTATGTCGATGGTGCCATTAATTAACCAAGGTGTATTAGCCATTAATTGCCGTCCAGCAATGGCTTGTCCATTATCATTATATAATTGTGCTAGTTTTACAGTAGTTACCACACCGTTAGCAGGATTGACATTGGCAGCTTGTGCCTTAGGTGCCAAATTAATTGCGCTTAAAAGGCTGGCACTAATTACTATTGTAGTAAGTATTTTTTTATTCATCCTTATTTCCTCACTTTTAATAACTTATAGCTCTTTGAGCTTGACTATTCCAGTTATGAATAAAGGTATTGATAGGTAAAGCAGTTCTTTCATTGGTCCAACAGTCATTATAGTAAACATATTTGTTATCATAGCCGACAACTACTAAAGCATGATAAGGAAAACCATGCATTGTATTCCAAGTTACCACTGGATGACCTAAACTCAATTGGTATTTAATTGCGTCAAAGCTTAAACCTGTTAGGTTTTTGGCGGTATGGTTGGGTGTGTATTTTTGAACTAAATTCATTAATGCTGGTGGGAAAATCGTCACACCCGTACCGTTCCAAGGATCACCTATATAACCGTAATTAGGATCATGATTCCGTGGCATTTCACGTGCTAGTTGCATTTTATCTACTTTAGCACCAGCATATTGTAACATCATTGTTACCGCTGTGATTTCACAGCCATTAGGCAACTCAGGACGTTGAGCAATTAAGGGCACATTGCGTAAATAAACTGCTGGCTGATAATCATTGGCATGCACTACTACTACAAAACTATCATTAACCCATTGATTATCGCCTACTTCATACCAATAATGTCCATTGGCATATACGTGGTTAACTACTGCCCAAGCACTGCCACTCTCTAGTGTCCGCCCAGAACTTTGGGCTTGTGCGCCGTAGCCATTATATAAAATTACACCAGAACCTTTGATGATACAGACAAAAGCGTTGCCGGAACCATCTTTGATTTCGTTTTCAATTGGATGTGCAGTACCGTCGACATTTCCAGATTGAAAGGTTACTTGGTCATAACTGATGTATTCTTCGCTAGAAACTTGATAATATTTTTGTCCAGTACTGCTAACCCGTAGGGAATTGGTGCGCCAAGCTGAATGTGGTGATAGACTGCGCCCCTTAATTAGTTGACCTTGTGCATTGTAAAGTGGGGCCATTTGGTCTTTAACTGTAACAACTCCCGCTAACTGAGTAACAGTAAAGTTAGCCGGTGCTACATTACTGCTGACAGTATTAGTATCAGCTTGAACAGCTTGAGCTGTATTAACGCTATAAGCTCCGATAGCTAAAGCTGCTAGGGCTAAATTGTAGCTAATAAACTTATACAAGTTAACCCTTCTTTTTTTAAATAACAATAATATTATACCTCCTTTTTTAGTGATGTCATAATTATATCGCAAATTGAGTTATCGAGATATAGTCATTTGGAAAAAGAAAAATAGGTGGTGTTTCATTTGCCTATGGACTATACTTAAAGCACTCAGTAACTGTGAAAGCGATCTAAAGGAGGATTTGGAATGCAAGAACGTTTAAAAACTCGTGCCGAATTAAAACGCGAGGTAAAAAATTTATATCATGGACAATGGATAACGGCCATTAAGCTTAATTTAATACCAATCATCTTAGCTATTATTATGCGTATGGTTTTAATCCTTGCAGGCATAGGTATTGTTGCCTTATTTTCCTATTTTTCTTCTGCTAAAATGGGTGGTAGTACTAACTATAATTATGGCGCCAGATCAGGTGGTAGTTTAATTTGGTCACTGGTGGTTGTTTTAATTAATATGAGTATTATGTTTACAACGATTGATTGGCTACGCACTAAAGAACATCCTGATAAATTAATGCAGGGTGCTTTTAGCGTGTTTTCGAAGCGCTACTTTTTAGGAGCTTTAGTGATTGAAATTTTAACGTACATTTTTGTGTTTTTATGGTCATTGCTATTAATTATTCCGGGAATTGTAAAACAGTATTCCTACTCTCAGGCATCTTATATCTTTAAAGATTTGACCGATCAGAATCCTAATAGTGATATCAGTTATTTTGATTGTATTACGCGCAGCCGCCAATTAATGAAAGGACAAAAATGGCGCTTGTTTGTCTTGCAATTGAGCTTTTTAGGTTGGGAGATTTTAAATTTGATAGTTTTAGGTTTTGGTTCTATTTGGCTGAAACCTTATGAAAATGCTACGTATGCTGCCTTTTATAAGGACTTAAGTGCTAATTTGACATTAGAGTAATAAAAAGCTCTCCTAGCTCATAGTTTTAGGAGAGCTTTTTATTATACATTTAAAACTTTATTTAAGAATTCTTGTAAACGTGGATTTTGGGGATGATCAAAAATAGCTGTCGGGGTGCCTTCTTCTAAAATTTGACCATCATCAAAAAATAATACTCGATCAGCCACTTCTTTGGCAAAGCCCATTTCGTGAGTAACTACAATCATCGTCATTCCTTGTTGAGCCAGTTTTTTCATAACTTGTAAAACGTCGCCCACCATTTCAGGATCTAACGCACTGGTTGGTTCGTCAAACAGCATTAAATCGGGGTTCATAGCCAAAGCCCGCGCAATAGCTACACGTTGTTGCTGACCGCCAGAAAGTGATTGGATTGGCGCAGCAAATTTTTCCTCTAAACCAACCATTTTTAATAAGTGATGTGCTTGAGCTGCTGCTTTTTGCTCATCTAAATTTTTTAATTCTTGGGGTGCTAACATAATATTTTGGGCAACTGATAAGTTATTAAAAAGATTAAAATGTTGAAAAACCATGCCCACATTTTCGCGTACTTGATTGATATTAGCATTGGGTTGGGCAATATCAGTGCCGTCAATAACAATGTTTCCTGAAGTTGGATCTTCTAAGCGATTGAGAGTTCTCAAAAAGGTACTCTTACCAGAGCCAGAGGGTCCGATGATAACTACAACTTCATTAGATTGTACAGTTAAATTAACATTTTTTAAAACATGATTGGTGCCAAAATTTTTGTTAAGGTTAGTTACTTGTACTTTTATACTCATGCTTGCATTCTCCTTTGAACCCAATTAGATAGCCAAGTCAGTAGGGTAATAATGATAAGATAAATCAAGGCAATAATTGCCCAGATTTTAAAGCCCTCTAGATTACGGGCAATGATGATTTTACCCGTTTGGGTAAGCTCTAGAAGTCCAATGACCGATAAAATAGAAGTGTCTTTTAAAGTAATAATAAACTGATTGATAAAAGATGGAATCATGATTTTAATACCCTGCGGTAAAATTACCCGCCGCATGGCCTTGCCAAACGGTAAACCTAAGCTGCGGGCAGCTTCCATTTGCCCCGGATCTACTGCTTGAATGCCTCCTTTGACAAAGGCGGCAATATAAGCACCTTCATTCAAGGTCAAGGTAATAATTCCTGCTAGAAAGGCAGGAATTTTTTGTCCAGTCAAACTGGGAATCCCCGTGTAGATGAATAAAGCTAAAACTAACAAGGGCAAACCGCGAAAGATATAAATAATAGTAGTGGAGAGACCTTGGCAGAATTTATTGGGTACAACCCCTAAAAGACCAATAATAATGCCAAAAATCGTGGCAAATAAAATCGCCGCTACTGTCAGCCAAATTGTTTCTCCTAAACCACTAAGCAGGGCTGCTTGATTTTGTTTAATTAAACCAAAGAAACTGCGATCTTCTTGGGGCTGAGCTGGAGCTTTGTGGTGTTTAGTGCCAAGATAGTGGGCTTTAATTTTATCATAAGTACCATTGGCCTTAATCTTTTTCAGACCGGCATCAAACTGCTGGAGTAGCTTTTGATTATGACCCTTACGAACGGCAAAACCATAAGTACTTTTATTAGCAGGTTTAAGCGGAATTTTGAGAGGTGTGCCTTGTTTGATGGCATACTGCATTACCGGCTGGTCTTCAAAGCAAGCTACTGAATTGCCGGTAACTACATCTTGATACATATTGTTGGAATCATCAAAAGTGACAGTTTTAAAACCATATTTACTTTTAATACTGTTGGCATATGCGGCTGCGGCCGCACCAGTTTTTAAAGCAACTTTTTGTCCACGTAATTGGCGAAAAGATTTGATCGAACTATTTTTGCCGACAGCCATGATGATACCAGTATTAAAATAAGGCTGGGAAAAATCAAATTTGACCCTTCTTTCTGGAGTAATCATCATCCCGGCAATAACACCATCAAGTTGTCCAGCCTCCATTGATTGGACCGCTGCGTTAAAGCCTACAGGTTTAATCTGAACTTGAAAGCCCTCTTCTTTAGCTATTGCTTTAATAATGTCGATATCAATGCCTATATATTGGTTGTTTTTATTGGCAAATTCAAATGGCGGATAAGTTACGTCAGTACCAATTTGATAAACTTTTTGTGCCTGAACGGTTTTTAAGGGGCCGATAAAGAACCACAAAAAAAGCAGGCTTAATAATAATCCAATTTTTTTATTCATAAGTAAGAGAGCCTCGCCATTGGTTTATTTTAATTAATAACATTAGCATTTTCTCACAATTAACTACAACTAACAATAGTTTATTGAAAATTAAGCTTGTGCAGCAATATTAGTTTTTAGACGCTGTAAGAATAATTGGGCCACACTTGAGAGCGTTTGGTTTTGCTTCCAAATAATAGTAATTGGCTCAAGTACGGTTGGTTTTAGACGTCGAAATTCTAATTGGGAATTGCGTAAATCTATGAGATGTTCAAAGCTTAAGGCTAAACAGCCTTGATTCTTGACTAAAAGCGCAGCATTAAAGATTAAATTATAAGTGCCAACTATGTGTAATTTCTCAAAAACTGGTCGCCACCAATCTTGAAAACGATCGGCTTGCTGAGCCTGCTCGGAGATTACTAAAGGGTAGCCAAGGAGATCTTGTGGTGTGATCGCGGTTTTATTTTTTAAAGGGGAAGCTGCTGGTAAAATTACTCCCCAATAGTTTTTATCAGGTAGACGAAGAGAATTATATTGCTGGAGGGGTTTAAAACCCATAATAACTCCAAAGTCTAAAGTGCCAGCATCTAACTTAGCCTCCACATCCGCAGCATCACCGCTGTGTAAATGAATTTGAACATTGGGATAGTCTTGAATAATTTCACTAATAACATCCATGATTCGCTGCATGCCAATGCTTTCCCCACCACCAATATCTAATTCTCCACTAATGGATAACTGACTGGCTTGTAAATTGTATTCGGTTTTATCCACTAAAGAGATAATTTCTTGAGCACGTTCACGTAAATAATGTCCCTGTGATGTTAGTTTAATGCTGCGTGGTCCTCGTTCAAATAATTTAACGCCCAATTCAGTTTCTAAATCACTAATTTGCCGTGAAAGTGCTGGTTGGGAAATATGCAAAAAATGGGCTGCGTGTGAGATGTTATGTTCCTGTGCAATCGCTAAAAAGTATCTTAAGACTCGAACATCCATTTAATAATCTCCCTAGTCTAAATTTTTTCTCTAGTATATCATCAAAGCATTTATAATTCATGGTGATACTTACGGTGTCAAGATATGGAACGCATGCTGGTTATTGTGTCTTGTCAGGAAGAAATGCTGTTCAAGCTATTGCTAAACAAAAATAATTAAAATAAAAATCCCCCAAGACTTTGAAGTGCTTGAGGGATTTTTTATAGTAACGGTAAACTATTTTTACAAAACTCAATATGATACCCATATTCCATAAATCGAGTAAGCAAAATCAACTAATTATAAGAATACTAATTATGAGTAAAAGGACCGCCAGCATATAATCCTAAAATAATAAGAACATTTATTAAGTTAAAATTGTGTTTTCAGAATTTGCTCAGCTTTGGTTTCATCTTTTCAACTTTTGTTTCTATTTAGCTATTCTAAAATAGGCAGGGAAGAACAAGGTGACAAAAGGACAAACTTTTAAACTGATAAACTGATAGCTGTCATGGCAATAAAATAGTCAGGTTACAAGTCTTAGTATCAGTAGGAACAGGAAGAATTTTACCCTTTAATAGTTCTAATAATGATATTTGAAAAATATCTACTAATAAGTTGAAATTATAAATATTTATTTTAGAAGTTATTTCCCGGGAAATAATTATTACTGCATCCTCCTTTGAACCCAATTAGATAGCCAAGTCAGTAGGGTAATAATGATAAGATAAATCAAGGCAATAATTGCCCAGATTTTAAAGCCCTCTAGATTACGGGCAATGATGATTTTACCCGTTTGGGTAAGCTCTAGAAGTCCAATGACCGATAAAATAGAAGTGTCTTTTAAAGTAATAATAAACTGATTGATAAAAGATGGAATCATGATTTTAATACCCTGCGGTAAAATTACCCGCCGCATGGCCTTGCCAAACGGTAAACCTAAGCTGCGGGCAGCTTCCATTTGCCCCGGATCTACCGCTTGAATGCCTCCTTTGACAAAGGCGGCAATATAAGCACCTTCATTCAAGGTCAAGGTAATAATTCCTGCTAGAAAGGCAGGAATTTTTTGTCCGGTCAAACTGGGAATACCCGTGTAGATGAATAAAGCTAAAACTAACAAGGGCAAGCCACGAAAGATATAAATAATAGTAGTGGAGAGACCTTGGCAGAATTTATTGGGTACAACCCCTAAAAGACCAATAATAATGCCAAAAATCGTGGCAAATAAAATCGCCGCTACTGTCAGCCAAATTGTTTCTCCTAAACCACTAAGCAGGGCTGCTTGATTTTGTTTAATTAAACCAAAGAAACTGCGATCTTCTTGGGGCTGAGCTGGAGCTTTGTGGTGTTTAGTGCCAAGATAGTGGGCTTTAATTTTATCATAAGTACCATTGGCCTTAATCTTTTTCAGACCGGCATCAAACTGCTGGAGCAGCTTTTGATTATGGCCCTTACGAACGGCAAAACCATAATCGCCGGTATTGGCAGGTGCAGTAACTATCTTAAGTGGAGTTCCGTGATGAATTCCATACTGCATTACCGGCTGGTCTTCAAAGCAAGCTACTGAATTGCCGGTAACTACATCTTGATACATGTTATTGGAATCATCAAAAGTGACAGTTTTAAAACCATATTTACTTTTAATACTGTTGGCATATGCGGCTCCAGCTGTGCCTGTTTTAATTGCTACTTTTTGACCCTTAAGCTGGCTTAGTTTGGTAAGAGAGCTGTTATGTCTGACAGCCATCACTACTCCAGAATGATAATAAGGGGTGGAAAAGTCTAATTTGACTTTTCTTTCCGGAGTAATGTTCATCCCCGCAATAATACCATCCATTTGTCCAGCTTCAACTGCTTGGACTGCTGCGTTAAAGCCTACAGGTTTAATCTGAACTTTAAAACCCTCTTCTTTGGCAATAGCTTTTAATATGTCAATGTCAATGCCAACATAATTATCATCATTATTGGCAAATTCAAATGGCGGAAAAGTGACATCAGTACCAATTTGGTAGACCTTTTGGGCATGAACAATAGTAACAGGAAGTAAAACTAACCATAAAATTAACAACATTAATCCTGAAAATATTTTTCTTTTCATAATTCAGTAGCGACCTCTCTAAGTGATTAATAATATTAATAACTTTTAATTTAGCACAGCCCATAAAGATAAACAAATTAATCGAGACAATAGCTGAGCAAAATTGTCCTTAATTTTCTTCAGATTGTAATTATCGGTAAAAATTTGCCATGAAAGAGGTATTAGCGATGACAAAGATAATCAATAAAAACTGATAGTTGACGTCATCAAAACAATCCCCACATAATGTTATTATTAATCGTTTTAGACACAGTAAAACAATTTCTGTTAAATGCTTAACAGACACTTATATTAGAATATTGGTGTATTTATTGCTACGATTAATCTATTTTGAAAGCCTAGAATAGGATAAAAAATAGATATTTATCTCATGGTCAACTAGATTTAGAAGAAATAAATACCTAGTTGGAACAATGATTCGGTATAAAGTATTATTGGACATGAAATTTGACTATAAAAATAAATAGTTTTTAAAGTTAAAAACTAAAAAAGCTGATATATCAACCTTTTACAGTTATATATCAGCTTTTATCTATCAATTAGTGGGTGGTCAGGGGATCGAACCCTGGACCCACGGATTAAGAGTCCGTTGCTCTGCCAGCTGAGCTAACCACCCAATTAAGTACAAAAAATATAATAGCATAAATTTAAAAATGTGGCAACTTTATTTTTCGATTTCTTCTAGAAAATAGTATACTGAAACTAAAGTAAGGAGGCAATTTACCTAATGACAAATAAAATATTGATTGTCGACGATGAAAAGCCAATTACCGATATCATTAAATATAATCTTGAAAAAGAAGGCTATGAAACTGTCATTGCCTTTGATGGCGAAGCTGCCTTAACTCAAGTCGAACAAGAGAATCCTGACTTGATTATTCTAGATTTAATGTTACCGAAAATTGATGGTCTGGAAGTGGCGCGCCAAGTGCGTAAGACCAAAGATACACCGATTATTATGTTGACAGCTAAGGACTCAGAATTAGATAAGGTTTTAGGTTTAGAAATGGGAGCTGATGATTATGTCACAAAGCCATTTTCTAATCGGGAATTAGTAGCTCGCGTCAAGGCTAATTTGCGCCGTCAAAAGGTTAATTTAGATAACAATAGTGACGAGGCCAACCCTAATATTCAAGTAGGTGAGCTGATGATTCTGCCAGATGCCTATACAGTTACTAAAAAGGGTAAAGAAATCGAATTAACACACCGTGAATTTGAACTTTTACACTATTTATCTCAGCATTTAGGGCAAGTTATGACCAGAGAAAATTTGTTGCAGACAGTCTGGGGCTATGATTATTTTGGTGATGTACGTACTGTTGATGTCACAGTTAGACGTTTGCGGGAAAAAATTGAAAATGATCCTAGTCATCCTGAGTATTTAATTACGCGTCGGGGTGTGGGGTATTATCTCAAAGCCGAGACAAATAAAGAAGATAATGAGTAAGGATAAATACAAGAAAGATTATTTTGGGGAAATAATTAGTGAATAATAAAATTAGCTTTTTTCGCTCAATCCAGTTTAAGATTGCGGCTATTTTTATGCTGTTATTATTAATTACTATTGAAATTATTGGGGCTTATTTTGTGCATCGTTTGGAACAACAGAATATTGAAACTTTTGAAGCACAAGTGCAATTACCTTCTTATGTGACAACATCATTAGCTAATAATCTGGCGAGTTCTTCAGCTCATTCACGACGTAATGTACGTTCAACCATTAATGACATTAGTAATATTCAAAATTCGGATATTGAAGTCATTGATAGTCAAGGTAAGATTGTAGCAGTCAGAAATAGCAGCAATCAAAACATTATCGGACAAAGGACGACTAATGCGCAAATTAAAGATGTCATTTATTCAGGTCGCAAAACCACACAAATATCTCATAATGACCGTGACGGCAGTTATTACTTGGCGATCACGCCCTTAATCAGTTCGAATGGTGATAGTAATACAGTTGTAGGAGCTGTATATATTCGGGCGGATATGGATCAAGTATACAAAAGCATTAATAGCATTGTCTTTATTTTCTTTGTTGCCTCGTTGGTTGCCGGTTTATTAGGGGCTTTAATTTCAATTGTGGTTGCGCGCGCAATTACGCGGCCAATTGCAGAAATGCGCAAACAGGCAATTAGGATGGCCAAGGGTGATTATTCTGGTCAAGTTCGGGTTTATAGTGAAGATGAATTGGGACAACTAGCAGTGGCCGTAAATAATCTGTCAGTTCGAGTAGAAGAAGAACAGGAAAATTCTGATGCTGAACGTAATCGGCTGAACAGTGTGTTAACACAAATGACCGATGGTGTTGTAGCAACTGATCGCCATGGTAAAGTAACAATTATTAATGAAGCTGCCCAATCGTTTCTTAATGTTGATCAAAAAACAGCCTTCACCATGCAATTGGTAGATTTATTAGAAATAAGTGCGACAACTTCTTTTGATGATTTATTAGCGAATCAAGATGAACGAATTATTGAGCCTGAAGCGGATAGTGATGGCGATAATTTGATTTTACAGGCGGATTTTTCTTTAATTAAGCGCAATACTGGTTTTGTGACGGGTGTAATCTGTGTATTGCATGATGTTACTGAACAGCAAAAAATTGACCGTGATCGCCGGCAGTTTGTTTCTAATGTTTCGCACGAATTGCGGACACCCTTAACGAGCTTACGCAGTTATATTGAAACTCTTAACGATGGCGCTTGGAAAGACCCTCACTTAGCACCGCAATTTTTAAAAGTAACACAAGAAGAAACTGAACGCATGATTCGGATGGTTAATTCGTTGTTAGATTTATCACGTTTTGATCAGGGAACTGCCAAATTAAACGTGGAATTAGTTAATTTCAACGAATTTTTTAATTTTATTTTGGATCGCTTTGATATGTTAATTAAAAATAACCAAGAAAAAGCAGCGGCAGCTGGCAAAGATACTAAAAAATATACCATCAAGCGGACTTTTACTAAAAAAGATCTTTGGGTAGAGATTGATCCGGATAAGATGACGCAGGCTATTGATAATATTATGAATAATGCTCTGAAGTATTCGCCAGATGGCGGTACTATTACGTGTCGATTAATTGATACGCAACGTTATATTATTCTGAGTATTAGTGATCAAGGTTTAGGCATTCCCCGTAAAGACTTAAAGAAGGTCTTTGCCCGCTTTTATCGAGTTGATAAAGCCCGCTCCCGCAAGCAAGGCGGTACTGGTTTAGGTTTATCTATTTCTAAAGAAGTTGTGGAAGCACAAGGAGGACACGTCTGGGTTAATAGTATGGAAAACCATGGCTCAACTTTTTATATTTCGCTGCCATATGATCCTAATGAAACTGGGGGTGATTGGGATGAAGCGCTTTAGCAACATTGTGCTAAGGTTTTTTCTCATTATTGCCATAGTTATAAGTTTGGTTTTATCTTGGTTAATTTGGACAAATAATGCTAAATATCAACAAGGGGTCCAATCAGGAACGGTGCAAACTGTGAACCGTCGCACCCTGGCGACCACTAAGGCGATGAATGAAATTTTTGCACCAACTAAGATTATTATCAGTCAGCAAAAGACTCAACGCCTAATTTACAATTATAAATATAGTACGGTACGTGAACTTTTTACCCAGTTTAAGAAGGCTCGTTTAAGTAATTTTGAACGAATTTCGGTTAACGACAGTCTCCGTTATCAACAATTGCTCCATCAAAAAAATTCTTTGCAGTTAGTTTATCCAACCGCTATTACTATTAATACTGTGGCGCATTTAACTGCACAAAAACACTTACAGCAACGTCATGACTATGAAATACAGCGTATTATATTAACTTTAAAAAATCAGCGACATTATCTCTATTTTTTAAATGATCATAATTTTGCGATTTATCGGGTTCGTGAACAAAAGTTGGATTACAATCAAATTCAAAAATTAATCCAAGATAATAATTTTTCGGTACCAGTGAATACGCAAGTGAATGCTCATGGTGTGCAGTTGCTGTATTTGAAGCCTATCAATTTAAAGCCAGTAAGTTATTTAATTACTATTCAAAATAATAATAATTATATTTCTAATCTGCTGAACTCTAAGCAGGGAGCTGACATTACTTCTCATAAAGTGGACAACCAAACAGTCTATCGTAGTGGGATGTATCGACTTTTAGCAGTCAATAATAAAAATGATGAAGTTGCATTTAGTGATTATTCCAAAACCAATGTGCCAAAAAATGTTCCGGATTTATTTGATGAAACTTATCGCTCATTAGTTAAAATTGGTAATCCGTTAAATGGTTTGTACTTATATAGTTATGATCGCAAAAATCAAAGTCTGCTCTTTCGCAACTATGTCGAAGGTTTTCCTATTTTTCAACAAAGTAAAACTGGTTCAGTAAAGATTGATTTTTCAACCAATGGACAAACATTATTTTTTTCTAAAAAAATCCTTCAAGTACCAGTTCCTGCTGAACAAAAACGAGTACGGTTACCAGCCACTACGGATATTATCATGGGTTTAAAAGATAATGGTTTTAATATCCATAATATTCAAAAGATTGTCATTGGGTATAAATGGAGTGATGACAGTCAAAATCACGAAATAGTAGATTTAACACCATCTTATTACGTCAAAATTAATGATCAATGGAAAACTTATGAAGATTGGATTAGTTAAGGGGGGGTAATTATGGATTTTAAGAAAATTGAAATGATTTTTCTGGCCGTATTTATTGCATTAGATATTTTCCTTTTTACCTCTTATTTAAAAAGTCGTAATGCCGTAGTAATCACTAATAATTCAGGACATATTAGCTTAACTAAAGAAATGGATAAAGACAATATTGCAATTGATAAAAAATTAAGTAATTCATCTCAACAAGGATATTATTTGGCTAGCAAAGATAGTCCAGTTTTAAGGATTAATCAAGACAAACTGCGTAACCAAAGTGTCAGCTATAATGAAGAAAAGCATCAGCTGAATAGTATTTTAGATTCACCAATTTTATTGTCAGTGCAAAACCCCCAACAAACACTTAATCGTTTTCTAGCTAAACAGCAAAATGTTTTATTTGGCCAGCAATATCATTATGAACCGAAATTATCAACTAAGAGTAACATTGTCTATATTGAGGATCGAAAAATTGGTCAATTTTACGAATTTGATGGACGTATTACCTTTCAAATTGAAGATAACCGTTTGGTAAGCTATCAGCAGCGCTATATTGATGACATTACAGTTTTACGGGAAAAACAAGCTACTATCAGTGAACGACATGCCGTTGATAGCTTATATACGAATAATGATATTCCCAGCAATTCGCAAATTAAGTGGACAGCTTTAGCCTACGGCCGACTATTAAAGGTTAAAAGTAATACTATTTATATTCCGATGTGGTATGTTGGTTTTACTACGAAAGATTCCAAGACAATGCAAATTAGTAAAATTAACGCCTTTAGTGGTGCTATTATTAAGGATGATCAAAAGCGACAGGTGACAGTGAATGAATGATGTAATGCAAGTAAGTATTCTAGCCAGCAGCAGTCAAGGCAATAGTCTATTTATCAAGACTCCTAAGCAGCAATTATTAATTGATGCTGGTTTATCTGGTAAAAAAATAAAAAACTTATTAACCAGTATTGGCCAAGATATTACTCAATTAGATTCAATTTTAGTAACTCATGAACATAGCGATCATATTCGAGGCGTTGGCGTCTTGGCCCGGCGTTATGGCTTAGATGTTTATGCTAATCAGAAAACTTGGCAGGCGATGGCCCCTAAAATTGGTCAAATACCGCCTAAACAAAAGCATCTATTAGCTGCTAATACGGTTTTCAACCTTGGTGGTATCGATGTTGAAAGTTTTAGTGTTTCTCATGATGCTATCGATCCTCAATTTTATAATATTCATTATGCCGGTAAATCGTTTGTAGATTTAACTGATACCGGCTATGTATCTGATCGGATGAAATATATAATTCAAAATGCGGATGCAATTTTAATGGAGTGCAATCACGACTTACAGATGTTGCGTGATGGGTGTTATCCTTGGTCTTTGAAACAACGTATTATTAGTGATGAAGGACATTTGTCTAATCATGATGGAGCGCAGGCGCTTATCGATGTGATTGGTAATCGGACCCAGCAAGTCTTTTTGGGACATTTAAGCCCTGAGAATAATTACAAAACTCTCGCTCACCAAACGGTAGCGCAAATTTTAATGGCGGCTGATTTAGGTGTAGATTATGATTTTACCTTACATGACACCGACCCCCAGCAGGCAACAAAGTTACTAACAATTTAAGAATCTTCATGCAATTTTCAAATTTATTGGCTACAATATAAACAAGCTGGAATTAAAAATATCTTTCAGCTACAATTTAACTAGTTCTAACAATAATAACAGTAGTGGAGGGTGTGTTAGTTTGAAGAGAAATAGTTTAGGACTCTGGAAAATCGCCATTGTGGCTTTAATTTCGGCCTTTATTGGTGTTGGTTTAGGTTTTTATGGCTTTAGCCATTGGGGCAATAATACCAATAATTCTACTAACCCTACTCAAAGTGCTCCGGTTAATGGTAAAGCGGGAACCACGCAGATTAGTAATGTCACTGTTAAATCTAATAATCAAATGACAAATGCTTTTAAGAAGGTCAAGGGTTCGGTAGTTTCGGTAATTAATTATCAGCGTCAACAAGAAAATAATGATAGTTTAAGTGCCTTATTTGGCAGTTTGTATGGTAATGGGGATGATGATTCTTCTAAGACCGATAAAAGCAAACTTCAAGAATCTAGTGAAGGTTCGGGTGTAATTTATAGTAAGCAAAATGGTAACGCCTATATTGTTACTAATAATCACGTAGTAGCCGGTTCGGAAAAACTAGAGGTTATTTTAAGTGATGGTACTAAGGTGGCTGCTAAAAAAGTGGGAACTGATTCAATTACTGACCTGGCAGTTTTGTCAATTTCAGCTGATAAAATCCATAGTACAGCAGCTTTTGGCAATTCAGATGCTGTAACTCCTGGCGAGTCAGTAATAGCTATTGGTTCACCATTAGGCAGCAAGTATGCAACCTCAGTAACCGAGGGTATTATTTCCGCTAAAAACCGGACAGTTGATACTACGGATGAAAAAACGGGTCAAGTAACGGGTCAAGCAACAGTATTACAAACTGATGCGGCAATTAACCCTGGTAATTCTGGTGGTCCATTAGTAAATGCTGCCGGACAAGTTATTGGTATTAATTCGATGAAATTGGCTGCAAGCACAGATGGCACTTCGGTTGAAGGAATGGGTTTTGCAATTCCTAGCAATGAAGTAGTTAAAATTATTAACCAGCTTGTGCAAAATGGTAAAATTCAACGGCCACAATTAGGAATTAAGGTAGTGGACTTGGATCAAGTCTCCAGAAGTCAACAGCGGAGTGTGCTGAAGTTGCCTGATAATGTCACTGAAGGAGTTTTAATCGGTTCAGTGAGTGCTAATTCAGTAGCTCGTCAAGCTGGTTTGCGTAAATATGATGTAATTGTAGGTTTAGATAATAAGAAAGTTAAAAATGTGGCTGACTTGCATACTCAACTTTATAGTCATAATTTGGGCGATACGATTAAATTACAGTTCTACCGTAATGGTAAAGCACAAACAGCAGATGTTAAACTAACTAAGGTAAACTAAATAAGCTCTTGACGAAATCAACGTAAGGCGCAGGCTTTACGTTTTTTTGTTGGATAGATTTTAATAATCGGATTTTATTTTAAAATTATGATGATAAAATATAATGAATGGTAAAAGTTATACACATTTATGTGGAAAAAGTTGTTTATAATGTGTATAACTGGATTCACTAGGTGGAAAAAAGTTTTCCACTTATCTGGGGAAAACCTGTTGATAAGTGGAAATATTTATTTGTTAAACCCTTTCAAACCCTTGATAAATAGGCAAATAACTAAAAATCGAACAACAATGAAACGGTGGAAAACTATTAATGAAAATAAAAATTATTGCAGTAGGAAAAATTAAGAAAAAATTTTTTAAACAAGGTATTCAAGAATATGCGCAGCGTTTGCGGCCATATTGTGATTTGAAAATTATTGAGGTTCCAGATGAAAAGGCCCCTGAAAGTTTAAGTACAGCGCAAATGGAACAGGTTAAAAAGATTGAAGGCGAACGTATATTACAAAAAATTAGCCCCGAGGACTATGTTTTTACCTTAGAAATTTTAGGAAAAGAATTAACATCAGAAGTTTTTGCGGCTAAAATTGCAGATTTATTAACTTATGGCCATAGTAAAATTGTTTTTGTCATTGGCGGTTCTTTAGGCTTAAGCCCGCAAGTTAGCCAGCGTTCCAATCAAGCAATTTCTTTTGGACGTTTTACCTTACCTCATCAACTAATGAGGCTGGTTTTGTCAGAACAAATTTATCGGGCCTTTATGATTAATGCCGGTACCGCTTATCATAAATAACCGTGTTTTTGTAATATTCTTGTAATATAACCCAAAATTTATCATTTGATTGAAATAATTCCGTAATATTAGTCTGTTAGTATAAGAGCTGTTGGTGAGCGTTGTTAATGATTCTGTGATTATCGTGTTTTTAAATTAAAGGAGAGTAATTATTTATATGAAATTTAAACAAGTCGCATTTGCAACAGCTTTAGGTATGATTTCTTTCTTCGGGTTTTCTAATGTTGCTAAAGCAGATAGTATTTATACGGTTAAGCCAGGTGATACTTTATCTGGAATTTCTTTGCAATTAAAAAATGATTTAAGTCTTGTGAATCAAGTTGCTGCTGATAACAACATTCAAAATATTAATATGATTTATGTCGGACAAAAATTGCTCATCAAAGATGATGGACAAGTTTCAGTTGCTACTAACAGCCAAGTGCAAGATACACCGGCTGCTGGTAGTGTTCAACAAGCGGTTGCCAACAATTCTTATCAAACTCAGCCTTCATCTCAAATCAGTTATGATAACTATTCTAACAACGCTGCTGGTATTTATTCGAGTGCACGTGAATGGATTGCGAGTCGAGAATCTGGTGGTTCTTACTCCGCACAAAACGGTCGTTATTATGGTAAATATCAATTAGATGCTTCATATTTGCATGGTGACTATTCCCCAGCTAATCAAGAACGAGTTGCCAACAACTATGTTGCCGCACGTTATGGTTCTTGGGAAGGCGCACAACAATTTTGGATGACTCACGGCTGGTACTAAAATTATTTTACCCACTAATTATATTCTCTTATAATCGTAGAAATTATTTATCTTCCCTTTATCATAGCAGCAAATTTAATTAATTCCAGCAGCACTCTGTTAGTATATTCTAACAGAGTGCTTTTGTATTATAATTGACTTTTAGGTTGATGTGCAGATAACCAGCGCTAAAAGTGCTACTAATTGGCAATATTACTGTTAAAGAGGTGAAGATTGTGGCACCAAAAAAAAGGAGTAGCTGGATTATGGTGGCTGCAGGCCTGTGGTTGTTAATCGTATGTTTATCTCAAAGAAATTATTGGTCACAAAATGTGGCTACCGTCGAGCGAGTCCAAATTGTTCACCAGCAAACTGTCCAAGATCAATATCATAATCAAGATACTCAAATAACGCAAAGACTTACTTTGCGCTTACTTACAGGCAAATATCGCCACCGCTATCTGGTACGTGACAACACTTACTATCAATCGCAAGCAAATACTAATCAATATCGGGTGGGCTGCCACCTTATTTTAAGCAATAACCATTCTCTTCGTCATTTAACGATTATTAGCCCCAAAAGAGACGGAATTCTGTTGATACTATTAGGGATTGTTTTAATCAGTTTATTGGGCTTACTAAAAATCCATGGCTTGCGGGCGGTTTTAAGTGCGGTGCTAAATTGCGGGCTTTTTGCGGGTCTATTAATAATTGCTACACAATGGCATAATCAGCATATTTTATTTTTAACAATTCTTTTAACTCTTTTAGTGACACCATTAACTTTAATTTTAATTTTTGGCTATTCACGCCAAACTCTAATCAGTGTTGGTGCTACTTGGCTGAGTACCTTTTTTGCAGTTATTGTAAGTACAATAATTTTACAATTGAGTAATAATCAGGGTATCCATTACGAAACACTAAATTATGGCATTCAACCCTTTCAATGGATTTTTTTGGCAGAAACCCTTTTGGGAGTTCTAGGTGCTTGTATGGATGAAACAACTGATATTACTGCTTCTGTGTATCAACTTTTACAAGAGCAGCCCCAAATTACTAAACATCAGTTATTTACTTCAGGGATGCACGTGGGGCGTGAAATTATTGGTCCTTTAATTAATATTTTGTTTTATCTATTTTTGGCAGAATTAATTCCTATTATTATCCTTTATTTGCGCAATGGTAATACCTTGCAATTTAGCTTGTCGCGAACCTTAACTTTAGGTTATACGCAGACAGTAATTAGTGCAATCGGGATAGTATTGGCAGTACCTTTGACCGCTTTTTTAGCAGCTAGTTTATTGCGGAGTAAAAATCTATGATTTGGTTAACAGTGACTTTATTCATATTATTAGTGCTGGTCGCTGGTCGCAAGGGTATAAATATTTTTATCAGTTTGGGCGGGAGTTTTTTTGCTTTAATGGCAGTAATGATGCTGATTGCTGATGAATTTAATCCCTTAGTGGTTGGTATACTTTTTGCAGTAGGTTTAGTCTTTTTAGCTATTTATCCCAATACTTCTAATGGTCACATCCGCCAAAGTGCTTTAGCCAGCAGCTTGTTGGTTTTGCTAGGATTGTTAGCAATAACGCTTGTGGCAGTTCATTTTTCATTTAGTCAAGGATTTTCTATTGAAGATACTGATGAAATTGAACAGTTCTTGTTGCCAATAGGAATTTCTTTTCCTCAAATTCAGGTCGTAGTGTTGTTATTTAGTGCTTTAGGTGCAGTGGCTGAAGCTAGTATAGCCATCAGTTCGGGTGTTTGGGAAATTATTTTATATCAGCCCCAAATTAGCGATCAGCAATTACTACATGCGGGCTTAGAAATTGGCCGCAAAAATATTGCCACAGCGCTGAATACCTTGCTATTTGGTTTTTTTGGTAGTTATTTGACATTGGGACTATGGTTAATTCAACTACACTATACACCTGTAACTATTTTGAACAATGCAATTTTGGGATCAGCCGTTTTAGAACTGCTTTTAGGGATTTTAGGGGTTATTGCGGTGGCCTTTTTGACTAACTATTATATTATTTGGCAGCGACATCATGATAAATCTCTTAAGGCTGACAAATAAGCTTGATAGGTTATTTGATCAAAGCAAACCATTTGTACTTCCATAGTAGCCGGGAATGCTTGAATAGTCTTAATTGCAATTGGTGCCGCTAAAGCTAGGGGATAGCCATAAACTCCTGTACTAATAGAAGGAAATAAGACTTTGTGGCAGTGATGGGCACTAGCTTGACGTAAGCTATTATTATAACAAGCCGCTAATAACTGAGCTTCGTGATGTTGACCGCCTTGCCAAATAGGACCTGGTGTATGGATAATAATTTTAGCAGGCAAATTAAATGCGGGTGTAACTTTAGCTTGTCCAGTGGCACAACCATGCAGCTGTGCACAGGCCTGATTTAGTGCTTCCATGCCAGCGACTTGGTGAATAGCTTCATCGACGCCACCCCCGCCGCTTAATTGCGTGTTAGCGGCATTAACAACTGCATCTGCTGGGATTTTAGTAATATCACCTTGAATAATTTGTAAATGAGCCATAATTTTATCTCCTTTAATTTTTATTATAGCTGATCTGAACTATAATGCTAGTTACTAAACAATTATGCTTAGAAAAGCTTACACAAAAACAGTCAGAAAAAAATTATTATTTCCTGACTGCTTTTGAAGAATAAATTAAACTGCCCATTTAAAATCTTTTTTGATGTTTATTAAGAAAACTAATTTGTATTTTACTTATAGTTTATGGTTGTCATTAATTGCACTTAGGCTGCTGGAGTACTGGCAGATAAATTATGATTAAAATTAGTTTTGCCACGACGAGCTCTTAAAGACCACAAAATGGAAACTGTATCAATAACTTCTTGTAACAAAGCTCCCATGATAGTAGGAATAATGCCAAAAGCGGCAACTAACATTAGTGCTGTACAGATAAATATTCCCAGTAACACGGCTTGTTTAGCGATGGACATGGTTTCACGAGAAATGACGACTGCCCGCACTAAACGGCTTAAATCATCTTTTAAAATTACCACATCAGCAGATTCACTAGCGGCGGTTGAACCTTTAGCACCCATAGCAACACCAACATCAGCAACGGCCAAAGACGGAGCATCATTAACACCATCACCAACCATAGCCATTGGTTTTTGATTTTTAGGGGTCGCTTTTAAAGCTTTGATTTTGTCTTCAGGTAATAGATTAGCTTGAAATTCATTTAAACCTGCGTATTGTGAAATTCTTTGGGCTGTGGCTTCATTATCACCAGTTAACATCTTTAAATGACTAATATTCAATTTACGTAATTGCGAAATGGTTGTCTGGGCTTCAGGGCGAATAGTATCAATGAAAGTTATCTTGCCAGCATATTGATTATCAACGGCTACAAAAATAGTCGGATCATTGTTGTCTGATTGCTGACCGGGATTGACAAATTCCATTTTTCCAGCCTTGATAATGTGTTCACCAATTTGGGCTTGAACACCTTGAGCAGTTTTTTCTTCAAGATTTTTAAGAGGCAACAACTGGTTATGATAATTTTTTAACAGGGAAATAGCTAAGACGTGATTGGACTGTTGCTCAGCACTGGCTGCATATTCCAGTAATTGATCAGATGTAAATCCGGGAGCAGGTGAGACTTGATTCAAAGCTAATTCACCACTCGTAATAGTTCCTGTTTTATCAAAATAGATAGTTTTTAAAAGTGCCATTTTTTCAATGGAGGTCCCACTTTTCACAATGATTCCGTTGCGACTAGTACGGCTCATACCTGAAACTAAAGCAATCGGGGCCGCTAAAATTAAAGGACACGGTGAAGCTACTACTAAGACTTGCGCAAAGCGGTTAGGATCACCGGAAATAAACCAAGCAATTCCGGAAATAATCAAAGCCACAATAGTGAATGGCACCGCGTAACGGTCAGCCAAACGCACAAAATGTGCTGGTTGATTTTGCGATTCTTTAACTAAACGAATAATTTTTTGATACTGCGAATCGGCTGCTAACTTGGTAGCACGATATTCAACAGCACTGGTTCCATTAATGGAACCAGACATTAACTCACTGTGGACGGATTTTTCGACTGGCTTAGACTCACCTGTTAAAGAAGACTCATCAAAACTGCCGCTGCCTTTAGTGACAATACCGTCAACAGGTACCTGTTCTCCAGGCTTGACTACTAATTGTGCACCCACAGGCACATCTTCTAATTCAACATCTTGAATGGTGCCATCTTTTTGAACAATATGGGCTTGTTGGGGAGCATGCTCTAAAAGGGCTTTGAGTTCACTGCCGGCCTTATTAGCAGCATAGTCCTCTAAGGTATCGCCACCAACTAACATCAATAAAATAATCAAACTTGCCCAATATTGACCTACAGCTAGAGTTGAAAGAATAGCCATAATCGCTAAAAGATCAACACCGTATTTTCCTGACCGTAAGGTTTTAATCATTTCCACGGTCATTGAGGCCGCTAAAAATAAACCAACTACACTAATTAAAATTTGGGCCCATAAATTTAGGTGAAAGCCAAATTCTAAAATCAGAGCTACAATTCCAATACCAAAAATAATCATTAATTTACTAAAATGCATATGCTCGCTTCCTCATTAAAAATACTAGTTTATAATGATTATAAACTAGTATTGCTTTTCTGTAAATGATAGGAACTATATTTAGCTTAATTTTTCATCTAAAATTTTTAAAGAGTCTAATAATAACTGGCCGGTTTTAGCAGTATTAACTTTTTCTAAAACCAAAACATTTTTGCTGCCATTTTGAGAGATTTGCACATGTCCTCGTTTTGAACCCCAACTGTTATCTACTTCTAAAGCATAATGTTGGCCTTGATAAATGTTAGAATCAAGAAGATAAGTGATAGTAGCTAAATCATGAATTGCTGCCATTTTGAGTCCTTCTCCTTGTTCGGCTGTAAAATAAGGCATTAAAATTTCATAGGCCAATTGGCTGGCTGGACCTTGACCCTCTAATGAAGTAATTTGTTCAAATGTTAAGCCAGTTTTTAAGGTAACATCTAAACCACATAAAACAATCGGTAAACCTGACTGCATAACAATATGAGCAGCATCTGGATCTACATAAAAGTTGAATTCTGCCAGTTCCGTGACATTGCCGCCTTTTAGAGCACCACCCATAATGACTAATTTCTGAATTTTATCCCGATCTTCCGGGAAAACTTTTAAGAGTAGTGCAATATTGGTTAAAGGACCAGTTGCTACTACAGTAATTGGAGTAGTACTTTTTTGAATAGTTTCGTGCAATAAAGTAATGCCATTATGGCTTGCCAAAGGGTAACTATCTGCAGCTTCAGGGAATGTAGGCCCAGCAAGGCCACTTTCACCGTGAATTTCTGTAGCGTTTTTCAGGTTCTTAATAATCGGTGTTGCTTGCCCAGGTGCCAGGGGGGTTGTCTGTTTTAAAAACCAGAGTAAATGTTGCAAGTTTTTTGTAACATTCTTTAACACACCATTGCCGCCGACAGTTGTCATTGCCAAAACGCTAAAAGCTTCAGGATGGGCGAATGTTTCTAAAATAGCAATAGCATCGTCACTACCTGGATCACAATCAAAGATGATGTTCTGCATCGTATTCATGCTCCTTTTTTTCGTCTGTGGATAACTCTGCGGAAATCTTATCTAAAGCTTTTAAAAATCCGCGACGTTGAAAAGTACTAATACTATTTAATAATTCCGTATTGGTAGCTGCCAAAAATTTGGAAATTTGCGGCTGTAATTCTTCGGCCTTGGGTAATGCTGAGATAATTTTAATTCGGGAATCTGATGGTGATACATTGCGCATAATAAGTTGGTTTTCTTCCATTTTCTGCAAAACACTGGTTGCTGTCGAACGACGAATATTAAACTCTTGTTCGATGTCTTTTTGATAGACAAATTGATTTTGCGGTAAATGGTTTAAGTAATCAATGATTTGAATTTGCACACCAGTTAGGCCAAACTGTTTTGCAAATTTATTCATTTTTCTGGATAGTTGATTAGAGACAATCTTAATCAAATGTATCACATTTTCGGGCATAGGCCTCACCTCCATTTCTTATGTTAGCATACTAACTAATAAAATACAGCTTCAAGGTATTATTTTTAATGAAATAATTTTAATTTTAGCAATTGGGTAGTAAAAGTTACTTCAAGATTTAAATGAGTTACGGAGTTTTTCGGGAGAAATGTTAATTATGCTTGAATATTGTGCCGTTTTCTCTTAAAATATAGAGGTTAATACATTGTGGGGAGGAGGACACATCATGGTTAATACACATAAAGGTGTTACGGGACGTCGCCGCCCAACATCCAAACTTAATTCTGCTAAACGTCGTCAACATACAGATGAAGTGTTATCATTTCTGATGAATGGTCTAAATGATATGAAAAAAGCTGAAGCTAAAAAAACAGCTAAAAAATAAGATTTTAATTTTACAGAGGGCATTATTGCTTAAAAATATAAAAAAGCCAAGACAAATGACAGTTTTGGCTTTTTATTTTCTGTAAAAGTCAGTAAATAAAACTAATATCTTTTGGCAACGATTATTTATCACCTTAATGAAATTTTTTTTAATTTTATTTTGATTCTTAACAAGTTTTTTATTATGATAAAAGTATTATGAAAACTATAAAATCAAGATTATTACTAAGATGGCAGCAAAATTGGCTTTATATATTAATTTTCGGAGTGATTTTTTGTTATTTTGCTCTTTTTCGATACTTTTTAATTCCTAGTGGTGATGACTTTTTTTGGTGGGGGGAATCTGGAAATTATTTATTACATCATCATTTTTTGGGAGCACCAAAATTATATGGTGGAAGTTTAAATGGGAGGTATTTAGGCAATCTTTTAGAAATTTTTTCGATGCGGCATTTAAAGCTTGCAGTTTTAGTTTTTGGGGGTGCTTGGACTTTATTAATTTGGTCTTTATGGCAACTAGGCGGTAAAACTTGGTGGAGTCTAGTATTAGCAACGGGGTTCATCTTCACTTTAAATGATGCTTTTTTGAATGCAATTTTAGTTTGGAACGCTGGTTTTAGTAATTATGTTCCCTCAATTGCCTTAGTGCTTTTATACCTTGTTATAGTAAAAAAAGGTGAACAGCAGTCCCTGGGTAAAATATATAGTGTTATAACGTTGATAATTGGTCTTTGTGCGGGATTATTTTTAGAAACATTGACGGTCGTTCAAGTTATTTTAGGAATTTTAGTGCTATTCTGGTTTACTTCAAAAAAATCTTATCAGATTACTTACTTAATCGGCGCCCTGAGCTCATTAGGTATAATGTTTTCCTATCCAGGATATCGGTTGAATGTTCCTTATCGGAAGATTACTTTTGATTTACATAAAATTTGGCAACTTTATTCCAATTATAATCATTTGTGGCTGATAAGTTTAAATACATTATTTTTGACTTTATTGTTAGCAGCAATGTTTATTATCATTAACCGTTCTGCTATTAATAGATTATTAAAAGTTTGTTATTTAGCAGTTGCTGGAATTTTTTTACTGTACTTTTGGCTGTTGGGAGCTCACCTTTTGAGTGTTCCCAAAGATCATAATTATGAATATTTATTAAGTCCGACTTTGGCTAATATAGATGCTGTAATGAGTATTTTTTTAGTAATATATGTGGGCACATTTATTTATCAGTTTTTCCCCAAAGATCGGTGGCTATGGCTTTATTACTTAACCGTAGGGCTTTTTGTGGGACCTTTGGTATTTGTGGCTTCACCCATCAATTGTCGGGCTGTGTTTCCGGCTTATATATTTATGTATTTAATTTTGATTAGTTTTTTTCAAAGAGCAATGAAATTAATCAAAATTAATCGCTTATTGTTCTGCATAGCAACTTTAGCGATTTTGGTGGCTGCTGCTAGCTATCAAGTGATCATGCATGCCAATTATGCCGTCAGTTTAGAGCGTGTACAAAATCCGCAATACCTGCAAGGAAAAAGCGGTTTAAATAAGCACGTTCCTTACCGAAAATTTGTGTGGGCTGATGATGTGTTTAATCAACAAATTGCTCCGCAATATTGGAAAGCACGTTTACAAAAATAATTTAAATTAATGATGGTAAATTGTGTAATTGCTTTTGATAACTGGGTAAAAGCTGTACTCCTAAACCGGTGGCTGTGGGCAAAATTATTTTTCCCTCCTGTAATTCAAATTTTTCTTGGGTCAAGTCTTTTTGGTAGTAGCGCTTGGTTTCTGCAATATCACTAGGAAAATTAAAATTGTTTAAACTAGCTACCGCCAAATTTAAAGCGCGGCCGATGCCGCCTTCAAGCATGGCTCCACACCAGAGAGGAAAATGATATTGACGTTGGGCTTGAATTAATTGAATGACAGGTGTGATACCGCCTAAAGCACTGATTTTACAGCTGATAATTTGGCATTGTTGAAAATATAAGGCGTTTAAGGCTGCAGCTACGCTGGTAATCGGTTCATCAAAACAAATTGGCGTAGACATTTGCTTTTGTAAGATATGAGAATTACGGAGATCTTGCGGACCGAAGGGGTCTTCAATCATAATTAAATTAAGTTGGTCAATATTAGAAGCTAAATCAGGAGTTAACGTTAGCGAACCATTAGCGTCGGCCATTAGAGGGGCGTGAATAAAACGCTGTCGAATACTGGCCAAACGCTTCAAGTCGGCATTGCCGTTAATTTTTATCTTGATTTTTTGATAGCCTTGATTTAAAGCTTGCTGTACTTGGTTGGTAGTTGTTTTTAAATCACTTAAACCTAGGCTAATACCTGTATGAATGCTAGAATTTGTACTACTGCCAGCGCTTTGGGCAATAATAGTTCTTAAGGGCTGCTGCTGGCGTTGTGCAAAAGCTGCCCAAATAGCTGTTTCAACAGCAGCTTGAGCAAAGTTATTTCCACGTACTTTTTGCCACAGGGTCTGAATTTGACAGGGATTATCAAAGCAAAAATTAGTGAGTGTAGGCGCTAATGTGTGTTCAATAATTTTCTTGGCTCCCACTAACGTTTCACTACTATAATATGGCTGTTCAAAGGCTTCTAATTCGCCTAAACCTTGATTACCTAATTCATCAACAACTTGGACAAGGAGCAGATTGCGCTGTGATAAAGTTTCGTGTGCAGAAACGAAAGGCTGTTTAAAAGTTAAACTGACGGGTAATAATTTTAAGGACTTAATTTGCATATTGCTGCTCCTTAAGAATCTGGCTGTAAACTTGCGGTTGTTCTAAGTGAACATTATGTCCTGCCTGATCGACAACAAAACGTTGACTATGAGGAAAAAGCTGGTGCATTTGTTGGGTTATCTGGCTAAATTTAGTATCGAGGTTGCCTGTAATTAAAGTAACAGGTAAAAAAAATTTTTCCAGTTGCGGCCAATAATTAGGCATAACACCAGTTCCCATACCTTCTAAACTAGCGGCTAAACCTTGAGGATTTTGTTGAATACGTTGTTGATATATCTGCTGTTGAATAGCAGGAGACAACGTCTTTTGTGATTGGAATAAGGGTAGCTGTTCCCAATAATGGATAAAAGCACTTAAGGGTTCTTGGCGTAATTTTTGTGCTAAGAATTGATCATGTTGTTGGCGTTGTTTCCGCTTTTGAGAATTGATAATGCCAGCAGTGCAGTTTTCTAAAAATAATTGTCGGCAAAATTGCGGAAAAGAAAAGGCTAGGCCCAAGGCTAAACGTCCACCCATGGAATAACCACAAATATTAACACTTGAGAAGTGTAAGGTATTTAATATCTCGGCCAAATCTTGAGTTTGCTGCTTAAAAGTTAAGCGACTGGGCGTCAGTGGTGCTTTGGTTTTGCCGTGTCCTAGTAAGTCCAAAGTAATTACTGTGGTTGTTAAATACGGCTTAATTTGTTCAAAATCGTGCTGACTGCCCATAAATCCGTGCAGCAAAAGCCAAACTGGCTGACCTTGACCTTCAATATTGATATTATAAACTGCTTGATTAATAGTTAATTGCATCTCTTAAATCCTTAAACTAGCTTTGATTTTTTGGCTGAGCTGATGCTCGATAGAAGTTAATTGGTTGCGTTGAGTATTCAATTCTACCAGGGTTATGCCCTGCGGCTTTTGGCACAACAGCTGTTGTAATTCTTGATAATTAGTACAGTTAATATAACGAGTTTGATAAAATTTGGCCAGAGCGGCTAATTGCAGATTTTGGGGTGTGCCAAAAACCTTTTCAAATTGATCAGCTGCTTGAACTTGTGGTAAAAAGGAGAAAATTCCACCGCCATTATTATTTTGAATAAGAATGGTCAAATTTAAGTGATATTTTACCCCCATCATTAATCCTGTTAAGTCATGAAAGAAAGCTAAATCCCCAATATATAAATAGGCAGGACTGCTCTTAGCCGCGGCCATCGCCAAAGCCGTTGAGTTTACACCGTCAATGCCATTTAACCCCCGGTTGCCAAAGAGTTGAACACCAGTCTGAAAATGGCCGCTAAATGCCTCTATTTCTCGAATGGGTAAAGAATTACTGATGAATAATTGTGCCTGAGAAGGTAAGTTGGCACTGATAGTTTGCGCGATTTGTGGTTCATTGAAAGACTTGTATTGTAAGTTAAGCTCTAAAAGGTGCTTTATTTGCTGATCTAATCGTTGCCAGCGCTGCAGCCACTGCGGGGAAGCAGGCTGTAAGTTTAATTTTGGCAAAATGGCCGCCGGACTAAGGGGTAAAGCCATGGTAGTACTCAAGGTATCATCTAAATAAGCACGATTACTGTCGAGATAAATAATTGGCAAATGGATCTGTCGCAGCCAAGTAGAGATTTCCGCTGCTACTAAAGTGGCACCAGTACGCAAGATCACCTCCGGATAATAATCGGTTGTGAGCTGTTGAAAAAATTGGCAAATCCATTTTCCTTGAGTAATAGTTTCTGGATAACAGCGCAAGTTGCTGAGAGGGTCAGCAATGAGCGGCCAGTTCATTTTATGGGCAAAAGCAACTAGAGCTTCTTGTTCGGCATCTGTTCCTATTTGCGGTCCTGCTACAATCAATCCGCGTTTATTTTGTAGTTGATCCTGCAAAGCTTGTAAAGCTGAAGGCGTTATAGTAGTTGATAAAGTCAACGACTGTGAAGGATGAAAATCTGAAAAGTCGGGATTTAAGTCGGGCATTAAGGGCTTACGCAAGGGCAAGTTCAAGTGTACGGGGCCTTCAGGACATTGTAAGGCAGTTTGAAAAGCCTTTTTTATAAGATAATGGGAATACTTAATTTCTGCTTTTTGATTTTCTAGATCAATCGCTGGTAAATTCCAAGCCTGCTTAACTTGGTGATGATAAAGATCTACTTGTTTAAGTGTTTGGGCGGCACCGATGTCTTGTAATTCAGGCGGACGATCAGTTGTTAAAATCACTAAGGGGATATTGCTTGCATAAGCTTCACAAATTGCTGGATAATAGTTAGCCGCCGCAGTACCGGAGGTACAAACTAACAACACTGGCTGCTTTTTGACTTTGGCTAGACCCAAGGCAAAAAAAGCCGCTGAACGTTCATCCACATCAACATATAAATTAATTAAATCCTGATCTTGCATTTTCCCTAATAGTATTGCTATAGGCGTAGAACGTGAACCTGGCGATAAAATTACATCTTTTAAACCTTGCTGGAATCCAGCTTGTAAAATGGTCATGATTTGTTGCGTTAATGCTTTTTGAATGGGCTGCATTATAATTTACTCCTTTGGTGTTTGAAATGCTGACAAAATTGCCTGAAATTTTTTAGCAGTTTCTTGAGTTTCCGTATTGATTTGTGAACCCGCCACAATGCCTGAGCCAGCAAATAAGCGCAATTGGAGCGGTGTTAGTAAAGCGCTGCGGATACCGACGGCAAATTCACCTTGACCATCAGCAGCTAAATAACCAATAGGAGCGCCAAACATTTCGCGGGCTTCACTTTCGGATTCTTGAAGCCAATTTAAAGCTGAACTTTTTGGTATACCGCCTAAGGCCGGGGTTGGATGTAATTTTGCTAAAATACTAGCTACATCCATATTTCCGCGGGCTTGAATGGGTGTATAAAGATGTTGAATAGTGGCTGTTGTTAAAATTTGCGTCTGGGCAGAGACTTCAACTTGCAAATGCAATTGCTGCAAAGCTTGTTGCAGCCAGTTGCTGACAAAAGCATGTTCCTTTAAATTCTTAGTATCATGTAAAAGCTGCTGTTGAAGCTGTTTATCTTGGCTTGGTGTCGTACCCCGACGAATACTGCCAGCCACGGCAGCTGTTTGTAATTGCTGGTGGTTGATGGCCAAGAGTCTTTCTGGTGTAGCACTTAGAAAGGCTGTTGTGTGATCTTGAAGAAGTACATGATACACTTGCGGCTGACTTTGGCGTAATTGTAGCCAAATAGCCTCGGAAATGGCAGGAGGAATTTGGGCAGTGGCAAAACGTCCAAGCACAACTTTTTGTAGTTTATTTTCAGCAATAAGTTTAAGGACTGCTTGGAGTCGTTGTTGATAAGCCGAAACAGCTAACTCTTTAAAGTTAGATAAATTATAAGACTGTGCTGCTAACGGTGTTATTGCTGTAAGTTGTTGTGTAATAGTTTGTAGTTGGACTTTTAAGGCAGTAAAATCTGAGCCAATGGCTGTTAAAGAGGTCTGACTAGGTGTTTGTTCAATTATAATTTGGGGAATCCAGAGGCGGCCATTATGTAAATTCTGCCAATATGAATTAGGGACAACAGTTGTTAGAAAAGGAAAACCGCCTACTACTTTTAGATGGGCAGCAGTTTTTGCATCCAAATTAACAATTTGGTGGCGGCCCTGATTTAAGAGCGTATTTAAGTCTGCAAAGCTAACAGCTTTTTGAGGTGAAATTTGTATAATTTGGCCGCAGCCGAGCAATAGATAGTCCTTGGAAGGATTTTCCCAGACAAATTTTAATTGTGATCCTTGCTGGTGCAACCAAGCAAGCAGTTGTTTTATCGGTAGGGGATTAAGGATTTTTGTTTGGATTAATAATTGTGGTTTCAAAGTAGTTTCCCTCTAAATAATTAGTCAAGATATTAAATAAGGAGACTGGTCCAATGTCTGGTCCCAGCCTCCTTAATACTAATATTTTACTAATAAATTTACTACTAGCCAATTGATATGCTTAGAACTGTAAGTTCTAGTTGAATTTAACTAGGTTATCAGGCTTTTCGCCCTTAATTAATTGAACGTTTGAGTTATGGGCAATTTCAACCATATTTTTAACCGCTGTTTGAGTGTAAAAGGCTGTATGTGGGGTAACAATGACATTTTTACGCTCTAAGAGGTTTTCTAAACGTTTGTCAGGGAATTGTTTGCCTTCCCAGTTTTCATTGAAAACACCTACTTCGTTTTCGTAAACATCTAATCCGGCAGCTCCAACTTTACCACTATCTAGGCCGCGAATAAGTGCATCGGTATCAATTAAGTCACCACGAGCAGCATTTACAATAATAACGCCATCTTTCATCTTGCTAATGGAGTCGTCATTAATCATATGAATGTTTTCTTTGACAGAAGGTACATGCAAGGTAATGATGTCAGCTTTTGCATATAATTCATCTAAGCTATCAACATATAAACCTTCTTTTTGTAATTGAGCATTAGGGTAAATATCATAACAAACAACTTTAGCACCAAAGCCCTTAAGAATGTCGATAATAACACGGCCAATATGACCTGTACCAATAACACCGACAGTTTGCATCCGCATTTCTTGACCAATTTCTGGAGCCCAGCGTAAATCACGTTTAGCAATTTTGGCAGTATATTCAGGTTCCCGACGTAAAAGCCGTCCCATTGTCCAAATCACGTGTTCAGCAATGGCATTTGGAGAATAAACAGGAACGTTAGTAATTTGGAAATCTAATTCTTTAGCAGCTTCCATGTCAATATTGTCAACACCAACATTACGTAAGGACATTTTATTGATGCCAGCATCATGTAAAGCTTGCAAAGTTTCACGAGTATATGGTTTTTGTTGGTAAACAACTACACCATCAGCACCCTGAGCTTTTTGAGCAGATTCTGGAGTTAAAAGTTCATGTTCTATCTGAACCTCAACTTCGGGATGAGCTTGTTCCCAATTTTTTAAAGCAGGCATTTCGTCATCACGAATGCTATAACTAACAATTTTCATACTGTTTCCTCCTAAAGTAAAAATAATCTCGTAACACCACTCTTTATTTTAATACTATCTGAAAACGAGTTCAACATTTACTTGAAATAAAAAGATGGCCTCAGGGGCTTATTTATCGGAAAAGCGGTTTAATAGATAGATTGATAGCACTACCAAACAGGCACCTAGAATTTCTGTAAATGAAAAGTGTGCTTGAAAAAAGATTACACTTAAAACGAAAGTGACAAAAGGCTGGACAGCATCAGTAATGCTGACAATTGCTGAAGACACATATTGGGTCGCAGCAATCATAATTAAAAATGCTAATAGAGTACCCAAAAGAATAATTGTTCCTACACCTAAAGCCGCTTGTAAGTTAAAGTGCGGCGGTAGCTGCCAAATGGGTCTTACAAATTGGGAAATAATGCCGCTTAAAAACATACCCCAGCCTGTCACTTCTAAAGGAGAATAATCCATCCCCACTAAGAGTTTGGGGAAAATGATATATAAAGCGGCGGTGAGACCTGAAAGAATACCCCAAATGAAAGCGTCAAAAGGGATTACTAAGTGGTGTATGTCACCCCTAGTAATGAGTAAAAAAACTCCAATTAAAGCAATTCCAAAACTGATAATGTCAATTTTACTAGGAATTTGACGCATAAAAATCAAAGTTCCCAGCAAAATGAAAAGTGGACTTAAATATTGCAAAATTGTGGCGGCAGCAGAATTTCCTAGCTGTACACTATAAAAAAAGGTATACATATTGCCTAATAGACCTAAAAAGACAAATAAAAGCAATAGAAAAATACTTTTTCCATTATGAAAAATCTGAAATAAATTACGCCAGCCTTTTTTGCCAGCGACAATTAACAACAGAATAATCCCCGTAATTAAAGTTCTAGTACCAATAAACCAAGTTGCCGGTACAGTAGTGGATTGTGCTACAAATTGCATTACTGTACCAGAAATACCCCAAAGCATTGATGCAATAAGCGCTAAAAGTGCGCCCTTGCGGCGCATTTGTTTTGAATTCATAAAATACCTCCAGTTAATCATTTTATTACAATTTGTGAAGGCTTGCATTAAAAAAACTTCTTTGGGGAAGTTAAAAATATACTAGTTGATGATTAAGCTTACTATATATATACTCTATAATTAACTCTAATAGCATTAATCTAAGAAAACAAAAATGATTCCTAGAAAAATGATAATTATTGCAATAGACATTAATAGGAATCATTTTTAGATTAATTATATTTTTAATATAGCTAATTACAGTGTAGTAGCACTTTTATTAGCTTATAAAAATCGCTGTATTGAATTTATTACTTTCATTTTTAGAGGTATTATACATTGCTTATTATTCTAATTATTGCGTAAACAGAAAATAACATAATAACGGCAAAGATTATCTTTTCAAATGGTTTAAAAATAATTTCGCGATTGCTATGTTTAACATAAATAAACATGATAGCTCCTAATAAAATACATAAAATGGTTAACAGAAAATAAAAAATTCCTGAAGCATAGATTAACCAAATAAAATATAAAATGGAAATAGTTCCAATAAATAAATTTTTTGTTCTTTTTTTATCTTTTTTTTCATACCATGTAAATTTGCATTGGTATAATGCCACACAAATATAAGATAGAAGAATAGTTGCAGATGATATTTTAGATAAAAGTGAGTATGCTTGATCTGTAAATAAGAAACTTATTAATAAAAGTTGAACTAATAAATTAGTGATAAATGTTGCGTTATTTGGCATTCCATGTTTGTTTTCTTTAGTAAAAGTTTTTGGAAATAACTTGCGTGTTCCTGCCTGATAAGAGACTTCTTCTGCTAATAAAGTATTGGATATCCATGCCCCAAATATTGTAATAATAACTCCTAAATTAATAATAAAAGCACCAGGTTTACCAATGATCTTTTCAAGAACATATCCCATAGCAGGATTAGGCAAATGTTGCAACTGAGTCCGAGTCATTACTCCAAACGAGAGAACTGTTACCAATGCATAGATTAAAGCTACTGTACCAAATCCTAAAATAGTAGCTTTTCCAACGTCACTAGCTTTTTTAGCTCTTCCAGAGAAAACAACAGCTCCTTCTACACCAATGAAGACCCAGACAGTTGATAAAACAGTACCTTTTAATTGTTTTAACACACTTGAAAATGGATGACTTTGCTTAAATGTTCCCCAAAAATCATAAAAAAATATATGACTATTAAATACTAATAAAATGCATACAATAAATAAAATTATCGGCACTAATTTCGCAATCATTACAACGGTATTAAGTAGAGTAACTTTATTTAAACCACGTATAATTAAATAATGAATTATCCATAAAACAATTGATGCTCCAATAATAGATGCAACATTTTGACCGTTACCAAAAATCGGGAAAAAATAGCCTAACGCGCTAAATAGCAATGTTCCGTAAGCAACATTACCAATAATTACAGAGACCCAATATCCCCATACGGAGTTAAATCCCATATAATCTCCGAACCCTTCTTGGGCATAACTAAAGATGCCTGCATTAAGATCAGGCCGCTTGTTACTTAAATTCTGCATGCATAAAGCCAGGGATCCCATTCCTATTCCAGTAATAGTCCACCCAAGGATTGTGACTCCGACTGAAGCAGTAAGTGCCATTTCTTTCATTAAATTAAATATTCCAGCACCGACAATTGCACCAATAATCAAACCTACTAAAGGAATGACTCCAATTTTTTGATTGTCACTCATTTTTTTCACTTCCTAACAAAATTGGAATACTCAACACATAAAAATATGTCAGCATTCCAATATTCAATGAACTATTTAACTAAGCACATATGGATTAAAATCTTAAAGATAGACAGCTTAATCCACCATCAATTTTTCTAAATTCTGAAGTATCGACAATTAATACTTTATAGCCTAATGCTTCAATTTTCTTCTGAACTTTTGGGTAGCCTTCAGGAACTAACACGTAGTCATTAACCCAAATACAATTTGCTCCATATGCTTCATCAGGATCAATCTCAACTTTATTAAAATCAGCAAAGCGTGGATCGTTTTTAAATTCACCCGCTACTAAAAGATTATTATTTTCTAAATATGCCAATCCTGTTTTTAAATGTAATACTTCTTTTAATGGCACTGTTTCTCCTGATAAGCCGTACTTTTCTAATATACTAATCATTTGATTAGCGCCTTCTTGATTTGTTCTTGCAGATAAACCAATATAAAAATGATCACCTACCATCATGATGTCTCCGGCTTCAATAGTTCCAGGTTCCTTAATTTGTTCTACATGAGTATAAAAATGATGTAAGGTTTTAATCATATCAGGCAAAGCTGCTTCTTCTCGACGGCTAGAAGCCCCCGGTCGAGTGATAATTGCACATTTTTTCGTACATAATGCTACGTCTTCTACAAAACAGGAGTCAGGAAATTCATCTTCTGGTTTTAATACAGTAACATCTACTCCTGCCTTAGTTAAAGCACTAACATAGTTTTCATGTTGAACTAACGCTTTTTCATATATAGGTTTACCCTCATTAGCACTAGTAATACCATCAGAAACATGTTTGGATGGGATACGAACAATTACATTTTTAAACATTTAAATTCCCCTTTTCCTTTTTATTTAATCCACTGTAAGTATACAATATGCATAAAACGTTTTCAATAGTAAAATTGTTTATTATATAAAATTAATTTTTATAGTACATTGTAATAATTAACATGTTTTGAGTAGCTAATTATTATGTGATTTAAGATAAAAAGGATTTATAAAAAAAAAAAAATAAATGTTTTAAAAACCTTGTATCGAGAATCTAAGTATTCTACATAATGTCAGATAATATAAAAATGAGGGATAAAATAAACCACTATTCTTATAGTTGATTTTTGTTTTGATTTCATCAAGAACCTAATGAGAACATTTAATATGTTGTGCAAGCATTCACAAATATTAATGTTTATAAGAAAAGGCTTGCAATTTTCGCTTGCATGTAGCTATCATATAATAAAAAGGAGGGCGATTATTATGAAGATTGCCGAATTTGGCGTTGAATCATGGTTGAATGAATGGGAAAAATCTGCAAAATATGATATTTCGCAAAGTACAATATCTTCTATGACAATAAATGAATTATTTGCTGATAATAATGATGATTATCAAACATTTCTGAAAGATTTAGGACAGTCTAAAATGAATTATGGTTGGATTGAGGGGTCTCCTAAATTTAAAGAGCAAGTTTGTGAATTATATGATAATGTTCAGCCCACGCAGGTATTACAGACAAATGGAGCTACGGGTGCTAATTACTTGGCTTTGTATTCCTTAATTGAACCAGGTGATCATGTGATAAGTGAATATCCGTCCTACCAACAATTATATGATATACCAAAATCGTTAGGAGCTAAAATTGATTTTTGGAATATTAATGAAGCTGATAATTGGTATCCTAATATTAATGAATTAAAACAATTAATCCGTCCCAATACTAAATTAATTTGTTTGAATAATGCTAACAATCCTACAGGAACATTATTAGACCATGAGTTTTTACAAAAGGTAGTTGAAATTGCACGATCAGTGGGTGCATATGTTTTAGTTGATGAGGTTTATTTACCGTTAGATGATACTGATAGTTTTACTTCGATTGTCGATTTGTACGAAAAGGGGATTTCAACAAATTCTTTATCGAAAAGCTATTCTTTTCCAGGCATAAGAATTGGATGGGTAGTAGCGAATGAAGAATTGAGTGATAACTTTAGAAAATATCGTGATTATACAATGATTTGTGGGGGTGTGTTTAATGATTTGTTAGCTACATATATATTACAGCATCGAAATCAAGTATGGAATCGTAATCGAAAAATAGTATTAAATAATCTTCAAATTTTAAAAAAATGGGTAGATCAAGAGCCACGTGTAAGCTGTGTTTTTCCTCAAGCAGTTTCTACTTCTTGTATCAAATTAGATATTCCTATTTCAACAGAAGAATTTTGCTTACGCTTGCTAAAACAAACGGGTGTCCTTTTGGTTCCCGGCGAGCGCTTTGATTTGCCAGGCCATGCGCGTTTAGGGTATTGTACAGATGAGGATACTTTAAAGATAGGATTGGCAAAACTTTCAGAATTTTTAAGACAATATGACTAGGTATTTCTACACCTAATCATATTAAGGAGTTAGTATGAGCTTTGATGGTAAGACTTTTGTATTTCTTACAAAAATTAAGACGTTAAATGTAGAACAATTTTTTCTAACCTTTTTAAAATTGATCACTATGGATTTCTTGTAATAATCTCAATAAAAATTTTAATTTGGGATACTATTTACTTATAAAACCCCATAATATTAGTTGAATTTTCCTAATATTATGGGGCTTTATATTGATGTTTAAAATATTAAATCTCGATGAACAATAAAACTAAAAACTTATAGTAATACCAATAAGATTTATTTATATTAATTTTTTCCTACAAATTCTTGTCCATATTAAAAGTCAGATGTGATAAGTTAATGCCTTGAGTCATTAAATCACTCATATATTGTAAAGTTTGCTGGCGATTTTCTTGGACTAATTTTTGGTTTTGGGCAGTTAAAAACTGAGTTAATGCTGGGCCTTGATATTTAGTTGCTGCTTTATCAGTTTTAGCTACTGCTTGGCGAAAACTGCGCCGGCATTCTGTTAGAAAATCAATATTTCCTTGGATAAAGTCTTTGTAGTGGGATTCTACCAAAACTGACATACCTTTATACAACCAATAAGCATCTTTTAAGTTAAAAGTCATGCTTGTATCATTAAAGGACGGATCTGTCTCATTCATATTAGTGTAAAAAGGTAAATAAGGTGAAAATGTTGGATAACCCAAGCAGAGCCACATAATCGCGGCGAATTCCGCGGGCACGTCATTGCGAATTTGTAAAACATGGGAATTTTGCGTCCGATTTAATCCAATCGGTCGATATAGGTATTTTGTATGATTGTCGGCAGACTGCAAGGGATCATATGGAGTCTCATTATAATGTGAGCCCAAAACATACTCAATATCATCGACAGAAATTTTATGAGTAGTCCGACAGATAAAAGGCAGTTCACCATCTTCAGGAGTTTGAGAAATTTCGGGGTTAAAGTATCTTTGTCCGAACCAAACCCGAGGATTATTATAATGGCGGTCTTTTTGGTTATCAGTACCAAAGATATGACGGAAGTTCCAGCCTTCAGCGTCTGTATTGAGGTGATGTTCACTAACAAATTCTTGAATATTGTCAGACCACATGAAATCTTGAGGATTGTCAAAATCAACCTGCTGAATGGAAACCCGGTTGGCAGCTATTACATAAGCATCATCAGGGATACGCTGGGCTACCCAGTGATGACCCGTTACGATTTCCATATACCAGACGTCATCTTTGTCACTAAATAACACTGAATTGCCTGCCGGCGAACCATATTTTTGAATGAGTTCACCAGTTCTTTGAACGGCAGCTCTGGCAGAATCTACATAAGGTAAGACCATCCGTACAATACAATCTTCATCGAGGCCATCTTTAACCAATGGATCATATGCTAAGGCACGCTCATTACCATAAGTGCTTTCAGTAGCTGACATGGCAACATTTTTGGTATTAATACCACTTTCGTCATAATAACCTTCGTGCTGGTAGTCAACATTAGGTACTCCCGGCCAACCATAGCTCTCAGCAGGCACTGGTGCTTGAAAGCCATTAAGCCAAGATTTAACTACTTGATCTTTGGCATTAGTGGTTGGTTGATGATATTCAAATTTATGGGGAGCAACTGCATGAAAAGTATCGTCATTGCGGGCAATCATTGTAGAGCCGTCAAGCGACGCTTTTTTACCTACTAAAATAGTAGTACAGGCTGATAATTTTTTCTGTGGCACAGTAAAAATCCTCCTTAAGATTATTAACTTCAGTTTACCATAATTTTATAGGAAACTAATGAAAGTTTGATTGTGACAAAACACGAACATTTTTTTAATTTTCCTCTTTAAAATTCTGCTTTTACATGTTATTCTAGTAAACATAATTTTAAACTTGAGGAGGATTATGTTTTGGAAAAGCAGCAATCAGTGATGAAGACTGCCGTATTAGGGCTGCAGCATTTGTTGGCAATGTATTCAGGCGATATTTTAGTACCACTGTTAGTGGGGGGAGCACTGGGCTTTAATGCTCAACAAATGACCTATCTGGTTTCTGCTGATATTTTCATGTGTGGTGTGGCAACACTGTTGCAGATTAAACGTACGCCATGGACCGGAATTGGTTTACCAGTAGTTTTGGGATGTGCAGTGGAGTATGTAGCACCATTGCAGCAAATTGGCAAAACTTTAGGACCGGGATATATGTACGGAGGCATTATTGCCGCGGGAATATTTATATTTTTAATTTCGGGAATTTTTGCAAAATTACGGCGTTTTTTCCCAACTTTGGTAACTGGTTCATTAATCACTTTAGTGGGTTTTACTTTAATTCCAGTAGCCTTTCAGAATATTGGTGGTGGCAATAGTACTGCTAAGGATTTTGGGGCGCCTATTAATTTGATTTTAGGTTTAGTTACAGCGCTAGTTATTATTTGTATTAATATTTGGACACATGGATTTATCCAACAAATTTCTGTATTAATTGGTATTATTGTAGGAACTGTTGTTGCGATGTTACTAGGGCAAGTAGGTTTTGCTCCAGTCAGTGCGGCTCACTGGTTTCAAATTCCGCAATTGTTCTATTTTGCAACGCCTAAATTTGAATGGTCTTCGATTGCTACGATGATTTTGGCGGCTTTAACTTGTATGATTGAATCAACCGGGGTTTATTTTGCCTTAAGTGAAGTTGTAGGCGCTGAACTTGATGAAAAGGATTTGGCCGAGGGTTATCGTTCAGAAGGGCTAGCGGCTATTTTAGGTGGGTTATTTAATACTTTTCCTTATTCTACTTTTTCCCAAAATGTGGGTATTGTGCAGCTTTCAGGTATTAAAACATTAAAACCAGTTTATTATTCAGCTTTCTTCTTAATTATTTTAGGTATGATTCCTAAAGTAGGCGCAATTGCTAACCTAATTCCTACCTCAGTTTTAGGCGGAGCGATGTTAGTAATGTTTGGTATGGTCGGTGCTCAAGGTATTAAGATGTTAGCAAGTGTTGAGATGACCACTAAAAACTTATTAGTAATTGCTGTTTCAGTGGGGATTGGTTTAGGAGTGACATCTCAGCCGCAACTATTTCACTTTTTACCCGCTTCGGTACAGACTATTTTAAGTAACGGGATGGTTATTGGCAGTATGACAGCGGTAGTGATGAATCTTTTGTTAAACGGTACTGCTTCTGAGCAAAAATAGCTTGCAATTAAGGGTTTGAATAATATAATCAATTTGTGAATAGATTAAAAAGTGAGGCAGAGATTATGTTATTAGGAAGTGTTGAAGGCGGCGGAACTAAGTTTGTTTGTGCAGTCGGTAATGAAGATTACCGGGTCTTGCACAAAACGCAATTTCCCACCACGGATCCACAAACCACTATTAAAAAAACTATTGAATTTTTTCAGCAATTTCCAGATTTAGCAGCTTTATCCATTGCATCCTTTGGGCCGCTGGAATTGCAAAAAAACAATCCGCATTATGGTTATATTACTGATACTCCTAAGATTAAATGGCGTCAGACAGATTTAGTAGGGCCTATCAAAAAGGCATTAAATATTCCTATATATTTTACAACGGATGTTAATGCATCAGCCTATGGGGAATATGTCACTTCTCAATTGTATAATGAAAAAATTGACTCATTAGTTTATTATACAATCGGCACAGGAGTAGGTGGCGGAGCTGTTTTAGATGGTAAAATTCTGCAAGGAATTGGTCATCCTGAAATGGGACATACATTTTTAAAACGGCATCCCGATGATTTAGAATTTGCCGGCATTTGCCCTTATCATAAAGATTGTTTGGAAGGATTAGTTGCAGGGCCGACTTTTGAAGCCCGCTTAGGCATCCCTGGACCGCAAGTTCCTAAGGATCATCATGTTTGGGATATTATGGCTTATTATGTAGCTCAAGCTGCTATCCAGCAGACAATGATTTTGCGCCCGGATAATATCGTCTTTGGCGGCGGTGTGATGAGTGAGGAATTTTTGAATAAAGTAAGGCAACAATTTGAGCAATTGTTAAATAGTTATGTTCATGTACCTGATCTGAACAAGTATTTACAAATGCCGCGAGTTAAAGAGAATGGTTCTGCAACTTTAGGCAACTTTGCTTTAGCTTACCGGGTTAATGAAGAATAATAAAATGACCTTGCAAGTTAGATTTAAGCTGACTTACGAGGTCATTTTTAGTTGTTATTCTATTAATAGCATGAGTATTATATTCTAATGAAAAAACCAACGATTATTTTTGTAAATTTTCTAGTATTTGCAACTTTTTTTAATGAACTTCATTTTTAAGATAGTGCAATTGAGAATTGGCAATAGCTTTATCCAAGGCTTGTGTCTGTAGTTGTTTTTGCTCAGCATCCCAATTAAAGTAGCGTGCCATTTCGTCAATAATTGGCTCTTTAATTTTATTGATGCTATCAGCTTCAAATAACAAATGATTAGTGCGTCGCAAAAGATAATCAACGGCAGTTAAGGTCATTTCATTATCTAAAGAATAATGCAAAGCTAGTGTTTCACCTAAACTCAAGCCGGGAGCAGCCGGCAGCCGGTCAGCCAACGCAAATATTTGAGGTGCATTGGAGCCGAATAGATTGGCCAGTTTAAAAGCTTCATCAGCGCTTATTCCCTGATTGATTCCAACTTGGGCATATTCGTTAATAGTCTCGTCCACTTTAGCAGGATCAAAATGTCCCCCCGAAACCTGTAGGTTTTTTGAATCTGGCAGTTGAAGAGGCTGTGATAGTTGTGGATCCAAAATTTTTTTAATCTTTTTCATAGCTCCTGCAGCCATCTTGCGATAATCAGTAATTTTGCCTCCTGCTAAATTCATTAATCCATCCGCGTCAACAGTTAAGGAGCTGCCCCGTGAAATTGAAGATGCGCTTGCACTTTTTTCAGATTGAGCAGTTTGCAGCTGCGAGAGTACTTTTTCAATATCACTACGGGTAATTTTACCAGCGTTGTATTGGGTGACGGCTGTAACGAGCTCATTGAAGCTTTTATCAGATAATACCTTTTTAGAACCACCATTATAATCCGAACTACCATTAGAAGACAATAACGGCCGTAAGCCCGCCCAACTTGCTTCGATATCAGCGAGTGTTAGATGTGCTTGAGGATAACGGCGATTCATAATTTCTAATAGATAATCAACATCTGCTTGGGTGACTTCTGGGTGTTTAAAATCACCTTGATAGTCAGTATCGGTGGTACCAAAGTAAGTTTTATTAAAGCGTGGAATGACAAAAATCATACGTCCATCGTGTTTACCGGTATCAAAATAAGTCGCTGTTGGTACTTTGAGTCTCGTATCAGATATTACTAGATGAACCCCTTTAGTAGGGCGAATATGGTCGGCTTCGTGATATTTATTGTCTAAATTTCGAACTTGATCAGACCAAGGACCAGCCGTATTGATAACAATTTTGGCATGAATATCAAATTCTTCACCATTTAATAAATCACGAGCACGGACGCCGTTGACTTTTCCATGTTCATCATGATTAATTTGTAAGGCCTGTACATGACTTGCCATGAGTCCGCCACTAGCAGCAGCTTCTTTAATGTTTTCAATAACTAAGCGGGCATCATTATTTTCAAAGTCTAAGTAAACCCCAGCCCCCAATAAATTATGTGGATTCAAATCTGGTTCTAGCTGTAAGACTTCTTCTTTGGGAATCACTTTATTAGCGTATTTACCAGTGACATGAGCCAAGCGATCATATAAATCCATGGCAATTTTAACTGAAAACATATTAAAGGTGGCATCTGGTTCATCATAAATAGGGAGAATCATTTGTTTAGGACGTGGGATATGAGGAGCAATGCCTTGGACAACAGCTCTTTCTTGAACGGTGTCAGCCACTACTTCCACATCAAAAGTTTTTAAATAACGAATACCGCCATGAACTAGTTTAGTGGAACGCGAAGAGGTTCCTTCCGCAAAATCCTGCATTTCAATGAGACCAGTTTTTAATTGGGCGGCAGCGGCCTGCAAAGCGACTCCCGCCCCTGTAATACCACCACCAATTGCTAAGACATCTAAGTGATCTTTTTTTAAATGTTCTAAAATGTCACTACGAGTTGCTTGAGAAAAAGTCATGCTATAGCCTCCAAGTTTATTTAAAGAAACAAGTTCCGCTGGCTACTTTTGATTAGCTGTGAATATTCTTTTGTGAACCTGTTTTAGACGGCAAAATCCAGTTTTGGTAGTCATTTTAATTTTTGCCAATAACCAACTCCTATTTATCCTCATAAGGCGGTTACTCAAGGACTGTGGACTTAACATTCAGTACTAAGTAGAGTTCACTTATTTTGCCCTCAGTCCAATGCAATCGCTTACAAAAATTCTAATACAAGCAAAACTTGGCTACCAATTAGGCTGAAACAGTATTAATTTACTAAAAGCATAAGCGAGATTAATTTTTCCAAAGTTTCCATCTTTTCAAGAGCAGTAAAGACTCATGCAGTTTGAAATCGCTTACCGTCTTTAAGATACTAAATATAATTCCATAAGTCAAGCACAACGCACAAAGTTAAGGTAACTCAAATTCGGAATATAATAGTAAAAGTGGCTAATGCAACTAATGCTTGTGAAATAATTATTATCTCAAAGCTTTAACAAAATTGTCAGTATTTAAATATCTTTATGGTAATGGATGTGAAAATATATTTATAATGAGGTATATGCTACAATAAGCTCATAATGTGAAAGGAAGCGTATGCAATGACGGTATTTACAGCCTATACTAAAGAACAAATCTTAGCATACTTAAAAGCGCAGGTACCCCATGCCCAAGTTCATGTTGATGACAAAGAAGCCCAGCAATTATGAAATTGCGGCAAGATATGCTTCCGGCAGTATTTGCACAATCTAAATATCATATTATGGAATATATGGCAGTGCCTTTATCTAAATTAGCAGAAATGGTTGATTATATTGATGAAGTTTCACAAAAACAGCAAGTTGATATTTATACTGCTGGTCATGTCGGTGATAGCAATTTGCATCCAAGTTTATTATGGAATGAGCAGCCAGAGGCTCCAGAAAGTGTGAAGGAAGCTGTGAGAATGTTGTTTAGAAAAGCCTTGAGTCTTGGGGGAACGATCTCCGGTGAACATGCTGTAGGTATGTCTAAAAATCAGTGGACAGTTGAAGAATTAGGTAATGATGTTGACCAAATCCAACATCAAATAAAGAATCTGTTTGATCCTTTAGGAATTTTAAATCCTAAACGTAAAATAAACTAAGCCCAACCTTGCTTATTTAAAAAACCACCGAAAGAATAGGGGTGAAGACAATATTATGTCTTCACCCCCTTGTTAATATTAAAAGCTTATTTCTCGCTAGCAGCTTTTTGTGGCAAAATCAGATTTAAGACAATTCCTAAAACAGTTGCTACAGCTAGGCCGGAAAATTGATATTGTCCCAGCTGTAGGTAGGCGTTGCCGATTCCAATGACTAAAATAAGAGAACCAATCATTAGATTACGTTTTTGGTTAAAATCAATGTGATTATCAATTAAAATTCTCAGTCCACTAGAAGCAATCACTCCAAATAATAAGAAGCTAATGCCACCAATAACTGGAGAAGGGATACTTTGGATTAATGCACTTAATTTGCCAATAAATCCAAAAATCATTGCTAAAGCCGCCGCTCCTCCAATTACCCAGACACTATAGATTTTGGTAATGGCCATCACGCCAATATTTTCGCCATAACTAGTGATAGCAGGTCCACCAATTAATCCTGCAATAATTGAAGCAGTTCCATCGCCGGCCAGAGTATGATTCAAGCCCGGATCTTTAAAAAAGTTGCGATGAGTCAAACCATCAAGAACCATGATGTGGCCCATGTGTTCTGTCATAGTTACAAAGGCAATCGGTGCTAGACTCAAGATAGCGCCCCAATAAAAGTGTAGATGATAGCTAATACCAGGGATTTGAAAATTCGGCACTTGAAACCAAGGCGTTTGAGCAATGGGCTTGAAATCAACTAATCCGCATAAAACAGCAATAAAATAACCAACGATAATGCCTAATAAAATAGCTACTTGACTCCAAAAACCCTTGAGATACATATTAAAGAACACTGTAATTAACGCTGTGGCTAACGCAACGATGAAATATTTAATATCGTAATGGCTGCCGTTCATTGTGGCATCTTTTGCGGCCGTCCCCGCTAGAGAAAGGCCAATGACCATAATGATAGGGCCGACTACAATAGGCGGTAAAGCCTTATCAATCCAATTTGAACCAATCAGACCAACAATTAAGGCAGTGATAAGATAAACTAAGCCGACTGCAACGGTGCCTTGGGCAATTCCGGGGTAGCCCACAGTTTTCATTAAAGCTACCATGGGTACAATAAAAGAAAAACTGGAACTCATGTAAGCGGGAATTTTGCCTTTGGTAATCAGTATATATAACAACGTCCCGACTCCAGAACTAAATAGAGCAATCCCAGGATTAAGTCCCACTAAAATGGGAACCAAAACTGTCGAACCAAACATGGCAAATAAATGTTGCACTGATAACCCCAACCAATGGCCCCAACTGGGACGTTGTGGAATGTCCATTAAAATATCTCTTTCTGTCGGCATTTTACCCTCCATAATAAAAACCCCCAAAGTCTGTGACTTTGAGGGTTCACTAATATCTTCTCTTAGCAATTCCTTCATAGTTTCACAGAACTATCGTTAAAGGATGTATTTTTGCTATAATAAAACTAATTGTGTAAGTTGTCAATAAAATATTTTAGGAGTGGATTGAATGATTAATGTGTACATCGTGCGCCATGGAGAAACTGATACAAATAAAGACGGCAAAATTAATGGGGCTTCAACTGATTTGCCTTTAAATCAAACGGGGCAACTTCAAGCGCAGGCTTTACATGAAAGTTTTGACATGTCCAAGATTGCTCGAGTTTACTCTAGTCCCATGAAGCGAGCTTTTCAAACTGCTCAAATTGTCAATGATGGTCATTGTAAAATTGAAGTAGACGAGCGTCTGCAAGAAATCGACTACGGCGATTGGGATGGATTACTGGCAGATCAAGTACAAGCCCAATATCCTCAGGCTTTTGATGATCAAGGATACTTACGGGATAACTATAGTGATTTTTGCAATGGTGAATCTTACCAGCATTTATCCCTGCGTCTAAGTAATTTTTGGCAGGATTTAGTGACTAATAACCGTGATAATTCAATTTTAGTAGTCTGTCATGGTACAGTGTCCCGTTCCTTAGTTCAAACAGTTTTGGGAATTCCGGATATTAGTCAAGTTATGCAAGTCCGCAATGCTGGAGTGATTAGCTTGGCTGCTGAAGAACAGACCGGCAAAGCCTTTTTGCGGTATTACAACCGTGTAGCACCGGCGGAGTTTTTCTTGCGTTAATGCCAATTATGCGGATCTTGATGCCATTTTTGTAATAATTCTAATTCTTGTTGTGTAATCTGATTTTGTTGTTGTGCTGTGGCAATCAAGGTTGGATAATCGGTGAGCGTCTTTAGGGGAACTTGGGCTTGTTGAAAGTTGGCTTGGCTGTCCGGCAAATCGTAACTAAAAATTGCCGCTACACCAAGAATGTGAGCTTTTTTAGGAATAGCCTTGGCCGCGTTTAAGACACTGCCACCAGTTGATATCAAGTCATCAATTAAGACTACTTGATCATCTTCTTTTAGTTGGCCTTCTACTTGCTTGCCTGCTCCATGATCCTTAGGTTTAGGGCGCACATAGCTCAAGGGTAAATTTAAGCGGTCTGCTACTAAAGCGGCATGCGGGATGCCGGCTGTGGCTACCCCGGCAATGACAGTGGCTTGCGGGTAAAATTGCTGGATAAGTTGTGCTAAACCGTTAGCAATGTGATTGCGCACTTCTGGAAAAGCAATTGTTTGGCGATTATCTGTATAAATTGGAGCTTTTAAGCCACTGGCCCAGGTAAAAGGTGCTTGTGGGCTAAGTGTAACGGCCTTAATTTTGAGTAAATCTTGAGCGATTTGTTCTGCCATAGTTGTCATAATTAGTTCCTCCATTGTTTTAAAATTTGCTGATAAACGGCTACAGGATCATTAGCTTTAGTAATAGGCCGGCCTATAACCAAACCGTTACTTCCCCAAGCTTTAGCCTTGCTGGGAGTTGCAATCCGCTCCTGATCATCAGCAGAATTATCCGCCAGCCGAATGCCAGGATTGATGCATAAAAAGTTTGGCTGTGTTACTTGGTGAATAATTTGATTTTCTTGAGCAGAACAAATGACCCCATCAGCACCATTTTGTTGGGCTAACTGGGCTAGATGACTGACCGCTTGGGGTAAAGTGGCAGCAATTTGTTGTTCTTTTTGCATTTGAGTTTGAGAAAATGAAGTTAACTTGGTGATTGCCAATAATTTGGGGACAGCTTGATGTTGTTCTTGGCTGCCGCGAATTAGGCCGGCCTTGGCACTTTGAATCATTTTGGAGCCACCCGCAGCATGAATAGTCAAGTAATCAATTTTTTGGAGTGCTAATTGATAAGCCGCTTGTTCCACGGTGTTAGGAATGTCGTACAATTTTAAATCCAAAAATATTTGTACTTTTTGCGCTTGTAAATATTTTATAATGGCTGGACCTTGAGAATAATATAACTCCATGCCCACTTTAACTGCTAATTGGTCAGTATTAGGAAACAAATCTAAAAATTTTTGAACTGCCTTTAATTCTCCAAAATCTAAAGCAATAAAAACAGGACCCATAATTAACCACCCTTCTTCAAATTTGCTGGAGTCAGCTTAAACTATTTTTGATAATTCGTCAAATACGAATAATAAATTGTTTTTTTAAATTAGCGTTGCTATTTTTTTAACTTTGTGTAATAATACAAACAATTTAATTGCAGTGCCAGAAAAAATAACGAATGTCTGCGAGCATTCATTTTGGAGGGAAATTATGGAATCAGTAGTAACACAGCAAACACAAACAAAAAGCCACGCGCTAACTTCTAACCAAAAATGGACGATTGCTTCAACCTCGGCAGGTTTTGCCTTGGAGAATATGGATGTGATGTTTCTATCCTTTGCGCTTTCTTCAATTGCTGCTAGCCTACATTTGCAGGGAGCTCAAGCAGGTTTGATTTCGTCAATCACTAATTTGGGAATGTTAGCGGGTGGTGTTTTATTTGGCCTTATTGGCGATCGCTATGGCCGCGTTAAAACTTTTTCTTACACTATCTTTATTTTTGCAGTGGCGACAGCTGCCATGTATTGGGCACATAACATTACAATGATTTATATTTTTCGCTTTTTAGCCGGGATTGGTGCTGGGGGCGAATATGGAGTGGGAATTACCCTCATTGCTGAAAATTTTGATCAGCGCCATATTGGGACGATGACATCAATAGCTGCCATTGGCGGCCAGATTGGCTCAATTTTAGCCGCTATTGGTGCCGCCATGATTATTCCAGCGCTAGGCTGGCGGGCCTTGTTTTTACTAGGTGTTATTCCGGTGGTATTAACATATTTTATTCGTAAACATGTGCATGAAAGTGATGAATATATTGCTTTACAAAAAACCCAGCCTGCGGCTAAGAAAAAGGTTAAAGTCAAAACACTTTTCCAATCTTGGACTTTAGGGGTTCAGACTGTTTCTTTAATGTTTATGGTGGTTGTGCAAATAGCGGGTTATTTTGGCTTGATGAATTGGCTGCCAACAATTATGCAGAAAAAATTGGGCTTAAGCGTAGCAGGTTCTTCCTTATGGATGATTGCTACTATTATCGGCATGAGCGTGGGAATGATGACTTTTGGCCGAATTTTAGACTACTTTGGTCCACGTAAAGCTTTTGGCATTTTTCTTATTGCTTCTGCTTTATCAGTTTTTGGAATTACTTTAGTCTTTAATGAAGTGACAATGCTATTTGCTGGGGCAGTTTTAGGGTTCTTTTCTAATGGAATGTTCGGGGGCTACGGAGCAATTATCAGTCGCTTATATCCAACAGAAATTCGCTCCACAGCCAATAATGTCATTGTCAATGTCGGTCGAGCCATTGGTGGTTTTTCTTCAGTGGTGATTGGATTTTTGATGGACCATTATACTTTAATTGTGGTCATGGGATTCTTGGCGGCCTTATATGTTTTGAGCTTTATTGTTATGTTGACAATTTCCAACTTGCGGAAATTGGCGTAAAGTATAGGGAGCATTATCTAAATAAAATTTTAATTTATTTGAGTAATTTGGCATAGTATCAAAGTTATAGCACAGTTTTAAAAGAGCGAAGACAATCATTGTCTTCGCTCTTTTTTGAATTCATTAATAAATAGCTAAGGGTTCTTTATGTTCAGGTTTAGGATAAGCTTGCTCTAGAATTTTTAAATCAGCAGGAGCTAATTTGATTTGTAAAGCTTGGAGGTTATCCTGCCAATGTTTAGGGCTGCTGCTTTTAGGAATCGCTAATATTTGTGGCTGTTGGATTACCCAGGCTAATAAGATTTGGTAGACGGTGGCTTGATGTTTCTGAGCAACTTTGATAACAGCAGGATTTTGGGCCATTTTATTGCCTAAAATCGGGCCACGGCCTAATGGACTATAAGCAATTAAGGGTATTTGATGTTGCTTTTGCCAAGGCAAGAGGCTATATTCAATTCCGCGAGTCTCTAAATTGTATAAGTCTTCATTAACTGCTACATTATTTCCTTGGGGTAACTGCCAAAGCTCTTGCATATCTTCTAGATCAAAGTTAGATACACCCCAGGCGCGGATTTTCCCTTCGTCTTGGAGGGCTTGCAGAGTAGCGATGGTTTCTGCTAAAGGCACTGATCCCCGCCAATGGTAAAGGTACAGATCAAGATAATCAGTTCTTAATCGCTTTAAGCTGGCGGCTAAACTACGGCGCATTTTGCGGGCGGAAGCATTTTGTGGCAATACTTTGGAAATAATAAAGAGCTGGGAACGCTCATATGACTGAATGGCCTGACCGACTAAGCGTTCTGCTTGTCCGTTGCCGTACATTTCAGCAGTGTCGATAACCCGTAAGCCTGCATCTAGAGCCGTTCGAATAGCAGCAATTTCGGTATTGAAAGTTTGGGGATTTTCACCCATTTCCCAGGTGCCAATGCCCAAAGCTGGCAGTATTTGTTGATTAATAGTCACATTTTTCATTGGAATCCTCCTTTACTTACAAATACTAGTACTTTTTTAAAGACATAAAAAGTTATTACAACTAAAGTTTATTAAGAAGAGCTGGCAAAATTAAATACTAAAAAAAGAGCTGGGAAAAACTAGTTCCAACTCTTTTTCAAGATTAACTAAATAGTAGAATTGTTTTAGAAATATTAATTAATATTTTTACCAATAATTTTAAAGGAAAATTGAATATCTTTAGCTGCGGAGATATGATAAGCTTCTTCGACATCACTACCCCAACTGTCAATACCACCGACGCCACGGACAGCGCCGAAGATATTGAGGACTGTTCGGCGAATTGGTGGCAGTTCTTCTTGATGGGTGGCATTTTCTAATTCTTCAGCAGTATAGGGCAAACAGCTAAAAGCAAAAGGAGTTTTTTGATTGATTATTGAAAGGTAAAAAGGCTCAATTTTGGTATGAATGTTATTTTTAACAGTGTTGCGGGCTATTGTTAGTCGGGTTGTCTGCATATGAACACCACAGTCTTGTGGGACTAAATAAGGTGTTACGGGTAGACCGCTGATATGATAAGTCCCATGTTTGCCGCCAGCCATCCGGTCGGGATAAGTTTCGCCGGCTAAGCCATCATATTCGTACCATAAAGCAGTTGTTGGGATCAAAAAACGTAAACCAAAAACGGGCAATTCAGGTAATTTGGAGTTGCCATAATAATGTACGTCAACATCTAATTCACCGCCTGCGTCAACTTGATAGCTGACAGTAACATAAGTAGATGGGATGGTAAGAGTTTGATACGTAAAAATAATTTTAACTTCTTGCGCCCATTCTTGATTGGAATAACCATTATTTTGCGGGGGTAATGGTAGGGAAATCGGTTGATGATTGACTTGTATGGCAATATCTTTAACATTGATAAATTGGTCCGCTCCAAGCCATTGCAAAGCTTTTTTAGAAAAGCCATTGCCCCGATCATTATCGGTCGTTGCTCGCCAGAAGGTCGGTAAGGGTTCGCGATAAAGCCATTCTCGTTGGTTTATAACTAAAGATTCCAATCCGCCCCGCGCATAATTAAAGATATAGCGGAAGTTCTTGCCGCTTAGCCCTAAAGTACCGTCTCCATAAATAATCCGCAAATTATTCTTTGCCATAGTAATATTTAACCTCCTGTAAAGCGGGTTTGGGTTGGCGATTCGCAAATAATAGGCCATCACCGGAAAATTCATAATCGGAGACGCGATCGTCAAAATCGCCTCCGTAGCGTAAAACCATCTTACCGGTGGCTTCATCTTTTACCCATAAGGCTTGATCAATGAAATCCCAGATAAATCCTCCTTGAAATTGAGGATATTTTTCCAATAGATCCATGTATGACTGCAGTCCGCCGACGGAATTGCCCATACTATGCATATATTCGCAAAGGATAAAGGGTTTAGTTGGATTATTTTCTAAATAGTCCACGATATCTTGCGGAGATGCATACATCCGGCTTTCAACATCGGAAAGTTCCTTTTCATATTTGCGGTTATTAACCACTCCTTCATAGTGAATGAGTCGACTATCATCAACACTTTGATAGTACTGCTGCATCGCTACGAGGTTGGTTCCAGCAAAGGATTCATTACCCAATGACCAAAAAATAATACTAGGGTGATTTTTCAGTAATTCATAATTATTGCGGGCACGATCTAAAACAGCCATTTTCCATTGCGGTAAGGATCCAGGTACATTATAAGAGGGTTCAATCTCGTTGTTTTTTTGCCAAGATCCATGTGATTCGAGATTGTTTTCGGCCATGACGTAAATGCCTTTTTGATCGCATAGATGATACCAGTAGATTTGATTAGGATAATGCGAAGTACGAACAGCATTAATATTATTGGCTTGCATAATTGCCAAATCTTCCAACATATCATTTTTAGAAATTACTCGGCCACTATGAGCGTTCCATTCGTGGCGGTTAACTCCCTTAATAATGAGACGTTTGTTATTTAAATAAATTACTTTATTTTTAATTTCAATTTTGCGAAATCCAAATTGGTAAGGTACAACTTCTTGAACGGTATTATCTTTAAGTATGGATAACTCTAGTTGGTATAAATAGGGTTGGTTATGGGACCAGAGATGAAGGTCATTGACAGTAATCGCTGGTAAAGTAAGTTGAGAGTTGGTCTTGGCTTGAGTATTAAAAATTTCTTGACCTTGCTGATCTTTAATAACTACTTTGATTTCTGCTGGGTCCGATTGAGCAATTTTAAATTGTAGCTGAACTTTACCGGTAGTTCCATCAGCGTCTACTGTGGGCTTAATAGTTAAATCTTCAACGTGTACTGAAGGTTGGGCGATTAATTGAACATCGCGAAAGATTCCGAAAAAGCGGAAAAAATCCTGGTCTTCAATGAAAGCTGCGGTACTATATTTATAGACTTCCACGGCTAATTTGTTATTTTTATTTTTTATATACGGGGTCAAATCAAATTCTGCCGGAGTAAAACTGTCTTCGGCATAGCCTAAGAAATGTCCGTTTAGCCACACATAAAAAGCTCTTTCAACCCCCTCAAAACGTAAACGAATTTTTTTGTTTTGTAATGAAGGTTTTAAGTCAAAGCGCTTTAAGTATGAACCCACGTGATTATCAGCGCTTTGGCTGAATAATCCTGCTTCTAGCTGCTCATTTTCCAATGTATAAGGCGGCCGCCGAAATTGCTTACCTTCCCAAGGATAAAACGTGTTGATATAGTGAATTTGGCTGAAGCCAGCTAATTCAATATGTTGCGGAACTTGTATGGTATCAAAATTATCGGCCTGAAAACTTTCTTGGTAAAAATTACTTGGACGCACTTGGGGATTAGGTGAAAACTTAAACTGCCAAGTGCCATTTAATGATTGCACGAAGCTGCTCTGATTTTGCTGACATTCGGTTATATTCTGAAAAAATTGATGGTCGCTGTGGGCCTCTAGTTGGCCAACCCGAAAGACTTCAGGGTCATCTAGCCAAGATAATTTAGGCTGCATGATTGTCCTCCCTAATTTTTAAGGTAAATTATAGAAGACTATTTGGCAATTTAATATGATAATTTTCGCTTAAAATAGGTGATTTTAATTCATAAAAGCAATTTAATGATAGCGTATTAAATACTATTTAATTAGTCTTTGCTAAATTTTAAATATGTCTAGTTGATTATATAAAAGGAGCAAAAATTCTATGCGGATTGTAACTCGCTTAAATACTACTTTACCATTGTCCGGCGAAACTGTCGGCTATCATTGGACCCAAACGCCCGTTAGACGCAGTCACGGTTATCCTTTTTATCATTGGCTGCAGACAGAAGCTGGTGTTGGAAAAATAATTATTGGTCAACAGCATTTTTTGTTAAAAGCGCATGAAGGTGTATTGTTAGCACCCTTTGTTGCTCACCAATATTATCCGTGGGCAAATCAAACGTGGCAGACCGCCTTTTTAACTTTTTCAGGGGCTTTGGCGGCACCGATAGTTAATTATCTATTTCCTCAACCCTTTGCTCGTTTTCATTTAGATGCTTCCACCACAGGATATTTGCAAGAGCATTATGACTGTTTTCAACAAGATGATGCTGCCGCCACTATTTTACAATCTCAGATTATTTATAATTTTTTATTGTTGTTGCAACAAAGAGTTCCCCAAACGCCGCTAACTTTTTCGCAAAAGGCAATTGTGCAGCCTTTAGTGGCTTATATTCATCGCCATTATTCACAGAAGATTACTAATCAGCAATTGCAAGCCGTAACCCAATTTTCTGTTTCGCATACTAATAAAGTTTTTAAGAACTACTTTAACATGACGCCCTTACAATATTTAACAGATTATCGCTTACGCCAAGCTAAAGCCCTAATGCTTTCAAAACCAGAATTGCAAATTCAAGAAATTGCTGCCGCTACTGGCTTTGAAGATGTATCGCACTTTATTAAACTGTTTCGGGAGCATAATCACTTGACTCCCCGCCAGTTTCAAAGGGGCCAAAGTTAAATTAGTTATGACTATAGTAAAAAGTTCCTTTAATCCCCTGGTCATGATTACCAAATTTGTTGCCGAAAATTGTACAGCCACCGCGATTTTTACTGTCATCTTTTACTTCAAAACGCAAGGTCCAGCTAGGCTTAGATAGATTAATATCGGCAATGGTTGTATCTGCCGAATGGTGACCATCAATAAAAGAACCGTGCCGTGAAATGCGAAACGATTTTAACATTCCATATTGATTCATATCGTTATAAACCCATTTTGGAGTATAAAGACCGCGGACGTCGGAAAAATCTCCCGGGCTTGTCCACGTACCAATTTCGTAATTATCTAAAGAAACGGTAATGTCTGAAGGCCAGCGATTGTTAGAAAAGGGAAACTCAGAACTTAATTCAGCACTTAGTTCAATCATGACTAGTTCTTTATGTGCTTTTAAATAATTAGGGACTTGATATTCAACAAAGCCTTGGGCAAACCAGAGCATTCCTGCTTGATAGCGGAGAGGATTCATAAAATGGCTGGGATCATCAACTTTGCCAATAAAGCCCTTTGGGCCTGCCAAGCCACAAGTAGGGGCTACTTTAAAGTTAGTATATTGACCGATTGGTAATTCTAACTCCCAATGGTTTAATTTAGAATAGATTTTTTTAGGAAATCTAATATTAATGGTATCTACATTTAAGGAAGACAGGCGCTGTTTTCCTTTTTTTTCTGTTCTAATAACTTTGGCAGCTTCAAGTTTATCTAAATGTTTTGTTGTAATAGCATTACTTAAATTTAATGCTAAAGCAATTTGGGTGACGTTCATTTTTTGCTGGGCTAATAGTTGGATAATTTTCAGTCGGACGTCACTATCTAGAGCCGTGAAAACTGCTAGCGATTTCGCGGAAATATCTAAATCCATTTGTTCACCTCATTTAACCTTTTGGTTAAAAATAACGCCAATCCTTTTCTAAATCAAGGATAACGTTTAATTTTTAGAGGGGTTTTTATGGCGGATGTAAGCGATATACTAAAGTTGTTAAGCGGATAAATAATTAAAAAAACACCGTTGGACAAATATAATTGCAATTATATTTAAACAAATTTATTTAAAAAGGTTGGTTTAATCATGACAATTAAATTACTCACAGATCAAAAAGGACCAAAAATTAGTAAGTATATTTATGGCCAATTTTCTGAACATTTGGGTCGCGGTATTTATGGAAGTATTTATGTAGGTGAAAATTCTAAGATCCCTAATGTTAACGGAATGCGTAAAGATGTTGTGGACGCTTTGAAAGCGATTCATGTACCAGTTTTACGTTGGCCAGGTGGTTTGTTTGCAGATACTTATCATTGGCAACAAGGTATCGGTCCTAAGGATCAACGTAAAAAAATTGTAAACACTAATTGGGGCTCAGTTACTGAAGATAATTCTTTTGGAACTCATGAATATTTTGAATTATTGAGACAATTAGGTGCTGATGCATATATTAATGCCAATATTGGTAGTGGTACTGTGCAAGAAATGTCAGAATGGATTGAATATATGACCATGTCTGGTGAATCACCAATGTCGAATTTGCGGCGGCAAAATGGTCAAAAAGAACCTTGGAAAGTTAAGTTCTTTGGAATTGGTAACGAGTCATGGGGTGGCGGCGGTAATATGCGGCCAGAATATTATGCCGATGTCTATCGTCAATATCAAACCTTCTTACCACAATATAATCCTGATGATCCTATATATAAAGTGGCTTGTGGACCAAATGAAGATGATTATCATTGGACAGATGTAGTTATGAAGAATGCTGGTCAATTTTTAGATGGAATTAGCCTACATTATTACACTTTGCCAACAGGTGATTGGGAGCATAGTAAGGGCAGTGCAACAGGCTTTACCAAAGATTTATGGTATTCCACAATGAATAAAGCTCAATTTATGGATCGATTAGTTACTAAGCATTCAGCCATTATGGACCAATATGACCCACAAAAGAAGGTAGACTTAATCGTTGACGAGTGGGGAACCTGGTATGACGTTGAGAAGGGCACCAATCCTGGATTTTTATATCAGCAAAATACAATTCGTGATGTCTTATCAGCAGCTATCACTTTGAATGTTTTCCACAAGCATGCTGATCGAGTACACATGGCCAATATTGCGCAAATGGTTAATGTGTTGCAAGCAATGATTTTAACTAAAGATGACCAAATGCTTAAAACACCAACTTACTACCTATTTGATATGTATCAAAAGCATATGGATGCTGACTTAGTCGAAGCCGAAGGTACTTTGCCAGATCATATTACTTATACTGCTTCGCAAAAAGATGGTCAATTAACTATTAGTTTGGGTAATTATGATCTCAGTCAAGATCAAGATCTTGATTTCACATTTGCTTCTCCACTTAATAAGATTACGGAAGCAAGTATTATTACTGGTGAAACAATGGATGCTCATAATACCTTTGATAATCCTAATGCAGTAACTTTGCAAGACTTCCAAGGTGCAACTGTCAATGATGGTAAGCTACAAGTTAAATTGCCTGCTAAAAGTGTTGTTTCCATCACTTTAAAGTAAGACTGCATTAAATATGAGGAGGGTAACACATGGGTGTTTTAAAAAATATTAAAAGCCCCTATAATTCTTTCAATAAATTTTGGTCATATATTATTTCTGAAATGTCTTATAACTTTATGTGGCCAGTAATGGGGACCTTTTCTTCACTGTGGTTGGTAAAATATGCCGGATTTTCGCACGCCAATGTTGGTTTATCTTTTTCAATGATGTCTTTAATGGGATTGATTTCGGCGCCGATCTTCGGTTATATTGGCGACAAAATTCTGGAAAAAAAGTATTTAATTCAATTTATCGCGGTTTTATCAGTTTTGATGGGACCATTTATGGAATTGTTCATTTTGCCAATGCGGGGTGGCAATACCTATGCAATGTCAATTATCATGGGACTGGTTTTTGGCTTAGTTATGAATGGTGGTACCGGTGCGATTGAAACTTATGAACAAAGAATTAGTTTTGTTAACGGGTTTGAATACAGTTGGGTCCGCTCAGGTGTGACTATCATTGGGTTTATTGGTCCTCTAATTTGTGGTTATTTATTACTGACCGTTCCTAGACAGTTCTTTTGGAGCTTATCCGTTAGTGGATTAATTTTCTTGATTATGGTAGTGTTTTTTGTTAAACATGATGAAAGTAATTTGGGCGTATTACAAGATGAAGAACATGAAAAAATTAATTTTCATGGTATTTTAAAAAGTATGTTTTCTAAGGCCTTTATTGTATTTGTAGTTTTTTTATTGGGAACTGTGCCTTTGTCTCAAATTGCTGATCAGCAAGTGTCTAATTATTTTCAGACTTTCTTTAATAATAATCAAGGTGTAATGCTCTTTTCTTATTCCACAACTTTGCAACAGATTTTAGCCTTTATAGGGATGTTAGTAATTCCAGCTGTCATCAAAAAAATTGGCTATCGTAATGGTTTAGTAATTATGGCCTTTATTATGGCGATTAGATTGTTACTCTTTTCCTTTGCTACAAACTGGGTAGTTGTAGCCTTTGCCCAACTTCTTGGTGGCTTATATACACCATTATGGTTTATTTGCCCAATGGGTTACATTTTCTCAGTCTTTAACAAAAATGAATTTGCCACTATCCAGTCTTTAAGTACGGTTTCAGCTGTCCAGATTTCCCAAACGATTTTTTCAGGCGTAATTGGCTCCAGCTATGATAAGTTAGGTTTTCATTCAACTTATTTAATTCTTGGTATTATTTGTGGCTGTTTTGCCCTCTTTGCTGCAATTTTCTTGGTTCGGGGACATAATAGTAATCCGACACCAGTAAAACAAGCCGCTTAATAGTAGTGCTATTACAAACTAGCCAGTGGTTAGTTAGACATCAAGATCAGAACGAGAATTTGGTTCTGGTCTTTTTTATTTATTAAAGTTAATTATTCTTCTGGGCAGATAAACACCTTGACCTTAAGTGGTTGTTTGGGCACAATATAGTGTAATACATAACTATACTATTAAAATTAATGAGGTAAACCATGCATATTCAAAAAAAGATGAGTTTGTTTTCGATTGTTATGATGGCTTTAAGTGCCTTAATTGGTTCCGGTTGGCTGTTCGGTTCTTGGGAGGCCTCGAAGTTGGCAGGGCCAGCGGCTATATTATCTTGGGCCTTAGGAGGCTTAATTATTGGAACGATTGCCTATAATTATGTAGAAATTGGTACAATGTTTCCCGAATCAGGGGGAATGAGCAAATATGCTCAATATTCGCATGGCTCTTTACTCGGATTTATCGCTGGCTGGGCTAATTGGGTTTCTTTGGTAACTATTATTCCGATTGAAGCTGTGGCGACGGTTCAATATATGAGTACTTGGCCCTGGACTTGGGCTAATTGGACGCGGCAATTTGTGGGCCATGGCCAAATTACAACTGCTGGTTTAATGGTAGTTTTTGGCATAATTATTGTTTTTACTTTAATTAATTATGGATCGATAACTTTAATGACGCATTTTACTTCTTTGATTTCACTTTTCAAGATAGGCTTGCCGATTTTAACTGTAATTATTTTAACTTGGTCAAGTTTTCATCCGGAAAATTATGGTCATAGTGTGCAAGAATTTTTTCCATATGGAACAGCACCTGTATTAGCAGCTACTTCAGTAGCGGGGATTATTTTTTCTTTTAATGCTTTTCAAACTGTAATTAATATGGGCAGTGAAATTGAAAAACCTCAGCGTTATATTGGTTTAGGAATTACGATTTCTTTATTAATAGCAGGCATTATTTACTTATTACTGCAGAGCGCTTTTATTACTTCTATTCCGCCCAAAGCTCTTGCTCATGGTTGGCAGCACCTCACTTTTGATTCGCCTTTTGCTGACTTGGCAATATTGTTGGGAATTAATTGGTTAGCGGTTTTACTATATATTGATGCTTTTGTTTCACCTTTTGGTACGGGGGTATCCTTTGTAGCATCCGCCGCAAGGGCATTATCAGCAATGGAGGGCAATGGTCATTTGCCACATTTCCTAGGTAAACTCAATCCCAAATACCAAATTCCACGGGCAGCCATGGTGATTAATACGTTGTTAAGTATGGTTATGGTAGCAGTGTTTCGTTCGTGGTCGCTGTTAGCAACGGTGTTATCAGCTGCTACTTTGATTGCATATTTAACCGGTCCCGTGACTGCCGTTTCATTGCGCAAGTTAGGCCCGCAATTATTTCGCCCAATCAGGTTAAAACATTTGACATGGATTGCTCCGTTTTCATTTGTGTTAGCTTCTTTAGCCATTTATTGGTCGATGTGGCCAACTACTATTGAAGTAATCGGCATTATTATGTTGGGTTTACCGCTGTATTTATTTTATGAATATAGGCGCCATTTTCGTGATTTTAAAATTAATTTGCAGGCGTCTTGGTGGTTAATTATTTATTTAGTTGTAATATCACTCTTATCGTATGGTGGTAGTCATGAATTTGGCGGCTGCAATTGGCTTAGTTATCCTTGGGATCAGCTCGTCATTATCGCGGTTTCTCTAGTTTTTTATTATTGGGGAATTCATAGCGGGAAAATAACAGCAGATTTTCGTGAAGCTGAGCAGTTGAATTATCAAGCGCAGCAATTGTTTATTAAAGATGAGGGTTAATAATTATTTTATTAGAATAAGATTTGACATTTTAATAATTTGCTTATATAATGACAAAAAGTCAGATAATTGAGGAGATAGAAAATGATTAATTTAATTGAAAAATTAAATATTCGTCTGCGAAGCCGGTAAATCAGGTCGAATCCAGCATGGATGCGATCTGAGACGTCAGTTCGTGTTCATGCCGGCTTATTTTCTATTTCTGTCAGTATAAGTCTGCATGGATTACTCACATGCAGGCTATCTTTTTGTCTAAAAAGGAGTCTTCATGGTGAGGACTCCTTTTTTATTTTGAATAATTGATGAGAGGAAATTAATATGAGTAAAAAAAGTTTTGCGACAATTGGTTTAGCTATTATGATTAGCGCTTTAACTTTAACAGGTTGTCAGGCCAAGCAACAAAGTCAAGTTCCTAAAGACACTTATCGTACTTTTGTATCTGATGTTATTCCTACCATGGATTCTTCTGTTAGTACTGACATGATTAGTGGTCAAGCTTTAACTGATACTATGGAAGGCCTTTATCGTTATCAAGGTAAAACTATTATGCCAGCTTTAGCTACTAAAGTAGTTTCACCTACTAACGATGGTTTAACTTATACTATACCCTTAAAGAAAAATACTCAATGGAGTAATGGACAAACTGTCACAGCTCAAGATTTTGTATTTGCCTGGCGTCGTACCGTTGATCCACGAACTAAATCTCAATATGCTTATATTTGTGAAGGAATTGCTAATGCTAAAGAAATAACAGCAGGTAAAAAACCAGTTAATTCTTTAGGAATTAAAGCTTTGGACAAGTATACATTGCAAGTAACTTTAGATAAGCCATTACCTTATTTTAATGAATTAATGACCTCAGCGGTGTTTTTTCCACAAAATCAGACGGCAGTAAAAAAATGGGGTAAAAAGTACGGAACTAATTCTAAAACTTTAGTCTTCAACGGGCCATATAAGTTAGTCAATTGGAATGGACCAGATAATAGTTGGAAGGAAGTTAAAAATCCACATTATTGGAATGCAAAAAAAGTCAAAGTACAGCAGTTGAATTATCAAGTTGTAAAGGATTCTTCTACTTCATTAAATTTATATCAGGCTAATAAGCTTGATCGGACTAAATTAACTGGAGATATTTCTAAACAAATGAAGAACTCTTCAGAGTATAAAATTCAAAAGCAAAATTCTACTTTTTATTTAGAGATGAACAGGCAAAAAGATTCTATCTTTAAAAATACTAAAATTTGTCAGGCTATATCACTTGCCATTAATCGTCAGCAATTGACTAAAAAAATATTGGGTAATGGCACGATTGCTGCCACTTCCTTTACTCCAACTAATATGGCTTTTGATCCAAATAATTCACAAAAAGATTTTGTTGAGGAAACCAGTTCTACTGGTAAAGCGCAAACAAGTTATAATTTAAAGAGAGCTAAGCAATTGTGGAAATTAGGTTTAGCAGAAACTAATAATACGGATAAAAAATTTAAATTAATTCTCTTAGATGATGATTCAGATATTGCCAAACAGCAAGATGAATATTTACAAAATCAACTAGAAAAATTACCAGGGATGCAAATAACAATTAATAATGTTCCACTTAAAGGACGACTCAGTAGATCAGAAAATGGCAACTTTGACTTAGTAGTATCTGGTTGGACAGCAGATTTTCCCGATCCAATTAATTACTTAACATTATTTACTACTGGCGCCAGCAATAATTATGGTAAATGGAGTAATAACCAATATGATACCTTAGTTAATAAAAGTATGACTACAGATGCCAATAATCCTAGTCAGCGCTGGCAAGACATGATTGCTGCACAAAATTTAATCAACAACCAGCAAGCTGTAATTCCACTGTACCAAAATGGTGCTGCTTGGTTGACTCATAAACGGGTACATAACTTAGATTATGGACCATCGGGTATGTATAATATGGTATCTCTCCGGATAAAGGATTAAAATCTTTAAAATAAATTTATATACATTTAGCCAAAGTGCTAAATGTTTTTATTTGTGTAAAATATAATTGACATTTATTTTGGGCTTAGTATAATAAAAGTATGTCAAATATAACTGACATATTAAAAAGGAGTATTCATGAATAACGTCCGTTATTATCGTAAAAAATTAGGGCTTTCACAATTAGCCTTGGCTGATAAAATTGGCGTGTCGCGGCAAACAGTCAACATGATTGAAAATGATAAGTATAATCCCACACTGGAGCTGTGCCTCCATTTAGCACAGGCTTTGTCTACGGATTTAAATGCCTTATTTTGGGAGGAGAAAAAAGATGAAAATGAGTAAAAGAGATTGGATAGTTAAACAAGTTTATGATATTTATGGTCCTTTGGATGAACAAAGGCGACAAAAAGTTGATCAGGTGGGAAATAATTCTTTTTTATTTTTATATATTTACTTCAACATAGCATCTTTTATTGCTTTAGTTATGGGGGATCGATATTCTAATGATCTATTAATTATTTTTTCGTTTTTAAACTTATTAGTGGGATTTGTAATTAGTACCTATTTAGATTTTACAATTAATTCAAATAATTTGTCTAATTTAGAAGTTAATACACGACAAGCTCAACAATTAAAACTCCATAATCGTCGTCGAGGCATTCTTTATATTCTGGAATATAGTATTGAGTTTTATTTAATAATTGCTTTTGTTGCTCTAGGTGTCAATGTGCCGTTATTAAAATCTTTAACAGATTTTAAAAACATTATATTTGCTGTTGTCTATGGAATTATTTTTGGGCTTTATAAAGTTTATCGCAAAAATAAAAAAATTATTCCCGTGGAAGATGATGAACAATAATGCTCTAAAGAAGGTCCGTTTATAATACAAAAGCTTAAAGATAACTAAATTGAAAAAATATTGACGTGATTACTCATTGAGTATCTTGTTATGATAATTTACCTTTTATTATTATCAGGGCTAATATGGCAGTTTCCTTGGTTTAAAAATTTAGAGATGCTTTGGCTGGCAATTATGTTTTTTGAATTAGCAGTCTTTCAAAAGATTCGTTGGCGCCCACAGCGTTTAAAATTACAACAATTAGCTCAACAAAATCCTAAGGCTTTAAGCAACAATTGCTTAAAGATTAAATATCATATACAAGCTATTATATAGGGTAACTATGAAATTCGAGGGAAGTAGTCCTACCAATTAGAAGCGGCGTAAATGAGTACTTAAGCTGCAAAAATTTGTAAAATAAAAGAGTTGACGACGACACATCAACTCTGAATCATATTTGAAAATATTGGAGTCGCCCTAATTTTAACGGGACGACTTATTTTTTATTAAATTTCAGTCAGAAGTTTAGTAAACGGAATTATTATTACTAAAGTTTCAGATAATATCACTTAAACAGAGGCAGCTACTGTATCTATTATATTAATTCTGGGAAATTTTCTTTAATAGTTTCGCGACGTTTACCACTCAATAAAAAGAGAGCTACACCAAGAAAAATTATTGAAGTTGCAGCCAGCCCCCACCAATCAAAAGTTGTTGGCTGAGACATAGTTATTTGACCACTAGACATGAAAGACAAAATATCCCAAAATATATGAAATAGTATCGGCCACCAAAAGGCTTGCGTATACAGATAAATAGCGGCAAAAACAACCCCTATAGCGAAAGCGGCAATAGCCTGCTGGAGCGTTGCTGCCAAGCTTTGTGTCCCTAAGTTGGTGAAATGAACTATCCCAAACAGTAAAGAACTACCGATAATTGCTTCATCTAACTGAAATAAATGATTGCGACAAGCTTGTAATAGTAAATAAAGCAAAACAAACCGACAGGCCCACTCTTCTAAAAGTCCTGCTTCAACACCACTTAAAATTAGTTGCAGCGAAGTCGAACGAATTGTAAAGTCAAATTTGGTGAAAATTTCTCTCCAGTTATTAGCTGCGCTAAAGCTATTAAATAAAATAGTAAGAACAGAAAAAATAGCTAAAAATATTAAGACTGATTTTTGCCCATTGGCTGTCCAAGAAAATTTGGGTAAAGAAAAGCCCCAGATGTGCATTATTACTGCCATTAAGATTGCAAAACTGACGGCTGGTATCACGCCACTGTGATTAATTGCTAATAAAACTTTAGCAAATACTTTTTGTTCTGTTAAGGGCATACCAATGAGTAACAAGGCACTCCCTAACGTCATTAACAAACGGCCTAATAAAGATTGGATTCTGGCTAGGGCTAAGACACCCACAGGCAAGTACATAATGAGACTATATAAGAAGATAATTATTAAAATGATATTATTGATAGGAATATTTTGACTTGGCAATAAAACTGTTAGCATATTAATAAGTATCGGTAAAAATAGTAATTGCCCAATCATCTGCAAGTAATGATTGAATTGACGGCCTCGACGCTGCCAAGACCGCAGTTTTTGAAGATGATCTTCTTGGGGACTCAATAAAAGAATGCCTGGTAAAATAACAATTATTAACAGCAAGCAAATTAGTAAAAATACCCCTAGTGGTGTAGTAGTCCAACTCACGCCTAAAAGCCGCCGCATTAACATAATTCCTACAATAAGCAACTCAAGAAAATATTGTCCTAAAAACCACCTTTTAATAAAAGTTTGGTCTAACTTTTGTTTTAGCATATTTATGCTCCTCACCACAAAATAACAAGTCTAATTTACAGTAGTTAAGAAGCTTTGACAAGCCAGGGTCATATTTCCCGGGGAATATACTTCTAAAAAGTACTTATTTAGGGCTGGAGTTTTTACTCAGTAAGACCTTAGTTGTATAAATAATTGCAATTAATGACAAAATTAACCACCAGCTATCAATACGCCAATGATAATGTAACATTTTAAATAGTTCTAATAATGTCGCGCGTAGTAAAACCAGCCAGCAGATAGCGATATAAAATTTAGTTTTTTTTGATTGGTTTTTTGAAGATTTCATTGAGATAACCTCTTTTTTTTAGATTAATTTTTAATATATGTTTTTATAAGTTTGATGTCAATCTTCTTTTTGCAGGCATACAAAGGCTGCATTAATAATATTAGTATGGGTACATAATTATTTAAACACTCGCAATTTAAGTAAAATATGATAGAGAAAATTATTGAAGTATTATACTATCTGTATTATATGTACATAACGTTTGTTTAATTAAAAGGGAAATTGTATAAATGACAAAAATAAAAATTAAAAGAGCTTTATGGTTTTTAACTATTTTATGGTTCTTAATTCTGCTAAGTTTTGTAATGATTTTTTCGCCAACCAAAATCCAGGGTAATTCAATGGAAAACACATATAAAAATCAACAAATTTTATGGGGACTCAATTATAAGCTTAAAAATCCGCTTGATAATAACTATTTTGGAACTAATCTTTTTTCGATTCATCGTAATGACGTATTAGTTATAAATAGCAAAAAGTTTGAAAATATGGAAAAAAGACAAAATGGGCTAGCTGATCCCTTAATTAAACGAGTTATTGCTTTGCCTGGAGAAACTTTAGCAATTAAAAATCATGCTGTTTTTATTAATGATAGACCACTTCATGAAATTTATATTTCAAAAAATAATTTCATTGATAATGTTAATGGAAAAAAAGTCAGTCATAAAAATTATCCATATTTTATTAAAGAAAGAATGTTTCGCAATAATACACCCAATAATAAAAATATTATTGTTAAACTATCAAATAATAATTTTTTTGCCATGGGAGATAATCGCAACTATTCTTGGGATTCTCGGGTATATGGATCGTTTAATATTCATGATGAAGTACAATCTAAAATCATTAATGTCGGTATCCCTATTATGGCTGTTAAAACTATATTAATCCAAGTTCTTGTTATCCTTACTATAGCAATTTTTATTCTTGAGTTAAGTTGAAATCTAGTTGATTTAAGCATAGGAAGTTGCTTGTACAAAATCTTCCTTTTAAATTAAATAAAAAATAGCCGCAAAATCAATAGTTTGATTTTACGGCTATTTTTATGTAGCACAGAGAATTTTTATCTTTAAGTTACTGCAATTGTAGAAAGTAACGTAATTATAGTATGAGTTAACAATTTTAAAACATGTAAATTCCTATATTATCAGATTAAGCTCAATTATGCCATTTGCTTAATTAAAATTTTTCTTTAAACATTATCTTTTCATTTGGCTATGCAATTAAAGATAACATGTTTTGTAAAATGTTAAAAGTCTTAATTAAACAAGTGCCCGAAAATTCAAGAAAGTGGTAGATACCAAAGAACTATTTTGAACTTTTAAATTTTACTAGCAAAAAATAGAACAACCATGGATTACTTATTTAGCATAGGATAACCAGCAACTTTTTAGCAATCACTAATAGCTTATTTTTGTTTATCCTTATCATTTTGATTAAGTTGAATTACCAGATGTAAAGCTGTTTGTAATCGCGCTACTTGAGGTTGGGTAGCAGGCTGATTCCAAAATTTAAAATCATCTTCTTTTTCAATTGCTTCTAATAATTCTTCAATAATTATTCCTAAATCATTAGTAGTTGTTGAGTTAAGGGGATTTTTGTTTGGTGTTAATCCTAATAGATAATCACTAGATACTTTAAAAAAATTTGCTATTTTAATAATCATGGCGATATCAGGTGTTCGATCGCCGCGTTCCCACATTGAGACCGTTGATTTAGTAATATTAAGTCTTCTTCCCAGTTCATATTGAGTTAGGTTATGCGCTTGGCGCAATTCTTTGATACGTTGTCCAATGGTCATTAACAGACCCCCTCAATGATTATAAATTGACTGAAAGAAGGAGTATACCTAGTTCACAAATCGTGTTGACATCCCCGGAATTTTAGCATATTATGTACACGTAACGTGTACTTTGGCTGGGTAAAGCTTTCTTCCTAAGTAGATGTTTTAATACTTAAGATTTTAATTTTTTGATAAAAATATCTCTTGATGATGTTTTTATATAAAATAACGCTACTGCTATTAAGGGGGTTGTTTCTAAAATAAAAAATATTTGTGAAATTTTACTACCATTATTTTTAATAGCAATCCAACTTTTCAATATTACAAAAGATTTTAATAATTTCCAAAGTGAAACTTGAATATTATTCTGCCATAACCTCACAATTCACTATATAAGAAATGTGATTATAGTAAGATAAACAAATCTTTAACTATAATTCCACATAATTGACAGCTGAAATAATTAAAATTAGAAAGGATATAATTATTATGAATAAAAAAATTTTAGGCTTATGTGCAGCGACATTATTATTAATTGGCGGTGGAACAGTAGGATTAGCGCAACATACCATCACTCCCCAGGCTTATTGGACCGCTGATGGCGTTTGGCATGATATGAATGAAGCCAATTGGCAAAACATTCATCCTCGTTTAACAGTAAGTACAGGAGCAACAAATGAGGAAGTAATGCAACAGTATTTAGCTAAATATGGTTCTTTACCAACAGTTATAAGTGCCTCGGGTATTACGGGCACAGTAAGCTATGTTTTTGGCGCTCAAGATGGTAATGGTAAAAATACAGTAATTCAATGGTATGCTACCTATCCAAATGGTAATAGAGCCCCTGGACCAAAGACCACATTAGAAAGGCAACCACAACGTCCAACCGTTAATACTCCTTCAGATATGCTCTTAACTACTCAAGTAGGACAACCTCTCACGGAGCAACAAGTCTTAGCTGGAATTTCGGCACATAGTAATAACGGGACTGACAGTGAAGAAAATTTACGAGTATTTGTTCAAGATTTAAATACTGTTAATTGGAATGCTGCTGGTTATTATACAGTTCATATTGAAGCCAAAGATCGGTATAATGCACCAACAGTTGTAATACGAACAATTAGAGTAGAGGGGAATAACCAGGTTACTCCTCCAAATTCTAACCAACCTGTTACACCCGTAACACCACCAAATAATTCACAGCCAAATACTCCAACACCATCACAACCCAATACTCCTAATACACCAAATCACGAAGAAAATCATCCAGTAGCCCCAAGTCATAATGAAACTTCTGCAAATACAGGTAATGGAAGTAGCAGTGTTGAAAATTCCGGCATTAGTATTAATGATATCATTACTGTAACTAATGCCCATGGGGCTCCTGTATATCATATTCAAGGAGACTCTGTTACAACAACTGGCAGGGTATTAGCACCAAATTCACCTTGGGCAACTAATCGAAAGAAAGTTGTCAATGGGAACACTTACTATCAAGTTTCATCGACAGAATGGATTACAAGTAGTGATGGTCAACTAAAAAGTAATGAGACTCAACGACCAGTTAACCCAGCTCTTCCTGATAATAGTCCAACTACGACTATTAGTGGTGTCGTAACAGTAGCTTTAGGTAGTGGTACTTCAGTATATAATATTAATGGAGATTCTGTTTCTAAATCAGGGAGAATTTTGGCTAATAATACCGCTTGGAAAATAGATCAAAAGAAAAATATTAATGGAATCAACTATTATAAAGTTTCAACTAATGAATGGGTAAAATCTAGTGATGTGAACCTATCAGGAATTGAAATAGGTAATAGAGTGGCTACAATAAATAAATCAAATGGAGCCTACGTTTATTCGCTTAATGGAGATTCAATGGCTCTAACAGGTAGGGTATTGGCAAATCATACACCATGGTTGACCAAACAAGAGATTTTAATAAATGGAACAAGTTATTATCAAGTTTCAACTAATGAATGGATTATTACGAATGATGCGACTTTAAATTAATTTTTAAATACCAAATAAAAAGGACAACTTCGATAGCTGTCCTTTTTATTTGCAGTAAATATCAAGAAGTGATAATTTAATTTTTCCATCATGACTGTATTCACAGCTAGTAAGGCTTTAATAAATGTACAAATGGGAATTATTTTAGCTTTGAAAGCTTTCATTAGTGCGTTTTCGGGGCTTGATTTCGTTATTAATTCTTTTAAAGAAACTTGGCTATCTTGAGTTATAATTGTTGCAATAAGGAATATTAGATTTTTAGTTTGCTTTAATAATAGTATTGGCTAACAGCAACTGGCAATAAGAGGCTGAAATAATAAAAATGAAAGTTGACAGCAAAAATGAAATCTACAACTAATAATGCTGACATCGGCGATTATCTGAAAGTTTTTGCGTGTACGGCGGTTATTTTACAGACAATTTTAAGCCTGGCGCTTAGTACTCAACCTAGTCGCAGTAACCAAGTTATTATTGGTTATCTTTATAATTTGGTCAAATTTACAGCACCGGCATTTATTTTTGGAATTTTGTATACTACCACTAGAATCACTTTTCAATCTGCGGTTCCTTGGACTTATCGACAATACTTACATAATGCTTGGTCAAGCTTATTTTTGCCGAGTATTATCTGGACACTAATATATTTATTCGTCTGGCCTCAAGCCCAATTGGGGCGGCCCTATCATGATTGGTTTCATTTTTTATGGCAACTTATTAATGGTAATGCGGCACCCCACTTATGGTATAACACAATGATGTTGCAATTTATTATTTTGATGCCCTTGTTTTGGCGCCTGGCAAAGTGGGGCGGTTCATCACTAACCCGCGGACTTGGACTTATGTGTACAGCTTTGATTATTGCGGGGTTGTGGCTCTGGTTTTATGACAGCAATATTTTTCATGGTCCACATCAGCAAGATTGGTATTTATTAGATCGGTTATTTTTGAGCTTTTTACTTTATGGAATACTTGGTACTTTGGCCTGGCAAAATCGTCAATATTTTAATTATCTTGTTCAAAAATATTGGTGGTTAGCGTTTTTTGTCGGAATAGGATCTTTTATCTGGATTAATCAAGAATTATTAGCATTCGGCTGGCCATTACTATTAGCGAATGCACCATATTATAAACCTTCCATGATGATTTATAATTTAGCTGTGATTGCCTTAATTGCGAAGGTGGCTTTAACATGTAGCCGGCAACCAAGCACAATTACAAACTGGGTGCACAGGGGAGCTGATTTGGCTTATAAGGCTTATTTGTCTAATTTTTTTTGGGCCCAATTATTATGGCAAACATTTGGAAAAAAGTTTTTAGCTAATGAATTTTGGTGGGGAATATTAATAATTTATGGTTTGACTTGGATTTTAGCCTTTATTTCAGCCTGGATCTTTGAAAAAATACTCCAACGATTTTTCTAATTATTGTTAATTTATTAACAAGTGTGGAGGTTTGTTAATAAATCGAAGTAAGTTATACTAACTATTGGTAACGCTTTATTAAAGGGGGAGAATTTTTTGTATTATTTTATCATGCCTTCACGCGATATTAGAGATAATTTAGCTACGGAACAATACCTGACTGAGTCCAAAGACTTCGATGCACCCTTGGTTCTTTTCTATATTCAAAAGCCTTGTATCATTGTCGGGCGCAATCAAAATACTGTGGAAGAATTGAATAATGAATATGTGCGGGCGCATAATATTACTGTGACCCGTCGAGTTTCTGGCGGTGGTGGTATTTATGATGATCTAGGTAATTTGTGTTTTAGCTTTGTGATTGATGCCCATAATGAGCAATTCGGTAATTTTCAACAAATTGTTCAACCAATAGTGTCTGCTTTGCACCGTCTTGGAGCTACGGAAGCTAAGGTTTCTGGGCGCAATGATATCACTATTAATGGGAAGAAATTTTCTGGAAATGCCATGTATACTAAAAACGGTAAGACTTTCTCCCATGGCACCTTATCTTATAATGTGGATTTAGATGTTTTGTCTAAGGCTTTACGTGTACCAAAGGACAAAATTCAATCTAAGGGTATTAAGTCGATTCGGAGTCGAGTGACTAATATTCGTCCATATCTTGATTTAAAATATCAGAATTTGACAACAGAACAATTTCGTGACGTTTTATTATTGAGCTTGTTCCAAGCACAGAGTTTAGATGAAATTAAAGATCATGAATATCAACTTACAGTAGCTGACCAAGCGGCCATTGACGCATTAAAGACCAAATATTATTACAATTGGGATTGGGTGTATGGTAAATCACCTGAATTCACCGTGCAAAAGCGGCACCATTTTGCAATGGGAACAATTGATGCCCGTATACGGGTAGAACATGGTAAAATTACTGCAATACGATTTTATGGAGATTTCTTTGGTACCGAAGATGTTAGCCAATTGGAACAAAAGTTAATGGGTGTAAACTATGATTATCAAGCTCTACAAGAAATTTTTAACAGCAATGATTTGAATCAATATTTTACTGGTATTAAAGCGAAGGAAGTTTTGGATTTGTTAGCACCATAAGAGCTGCCATAATTGTCTGGCTTGTTCGCAAAGTCGGGCTTTTTTAGTATAATATTAACTAATAATTCTATGGGCATATAAGGGGGCAGTGATGCCAAGGATAACAATTAAAGATATAGCTAAAATTACTAATGTATCAATTGCCACTGTATCGAGAGTTTTAAATAATAAGGGTTCTTATTCAAAAGCAACTGAAAAATTGGTTTTACAAACTGCTAAGGAATTAGGCTACCATCGCAATACTTCTGCTGTTGAGTTGGTTACTCAAAAAAGTAATAGTTTAGCAGTAATTACTACGGCTAGTGATACTAATTTTAAAGATCAAATATTAGCCGGCATCCAAGAAGAGGCTTTGAAATTAGATATTAATGTTATCATTGTATCTGCAGGTAGGGATAATGCGTATTTACAAAAAAGAGCTCTAGAAACTGTTTTACAAAGACCAGTTATGGGAATAATCATTGTATCTGTTGAATTTACTAAGAATAATTTATGTCATTTGCAACAATCTAAAATTCCCTATATATTTTTGTCGTTATCATTTAATAATCGAAGTATACCTTTTATATCTTCTGATGATTATGCTATCGGTTATCAAGCAACTAGATTTTTATATGAACATGGTTATCGTCGAATAGGCTTAACAGGTATTAGGCTTGATTCTTTTATTGCACGACAAAGAATAGATGGTTATCTAACAGCTCTTAAAGATTGCCAATTGGATTTTCGTTCTGATTGGTTGCAAGAGAATGATTTTACTTATGAAGCCGGTCAGTCTGCGTTAAATAAATATCATGAATTAAATAATGTAGATGCAATTATTGCTGCAAGTGATGTCACTGCGATAGGAATTTTAAATAAAGCAGAAGATTTAAAAATTAAAGTTCCACAACAAATTGCACTCTTAAGTATTGATGGTACTGATTTGTGTAAAATAGTCAGACCAAAATTAAGTAGTGTTACACAAGCTTTTTTTAAAATGGGTGTTGATGGAGTAAGGTTTATAAATTCTACAATATTAACTAACCTACAAAATGTACAAAATAATTTTGTGCCATTTAAAATAATGGAACGTCAATCAACATAATTTTAAAGCCCTAAAGGCTTTTTTTAAAATTTATGATAGTAAACGTTTAACCTCTGTGATATAATCATTTATGTTAAACGTTTACTATGTTGAATTGAAAGGAAGATAGGAATGAATAAAAGTAGTTCTGGACAAGAGTTGAAGGATAATGAAGCTAATTTGCCAACTCTAAAATTATCAACTATTTTTGCAATGACATTTGGTTTTTTTGGCGTTAATATGGCTTTTTCTCTTCAATCTTCACAAATGGGTCGTATTTTTCAAACAATTGGATCAGATCCTACTAAGTTAGGTTTCTTTTTCATATTTCCACCATTAGCGGGAATGATCGTTCAGCCGCTAGTTGGAAAATATTCTGATATTACATGGAATAAATTTGGAAGAAGGATGCCATATCTTTTATTTGGCGCTCCAATTGCTGCATTAGTCATGGTTCTTTTGCCCAATGTAGGTTCGTTTGGATTAGGATATGCATCTTTAGGAGCTCTTATTTTTGGAGCTATAACTATATTGTTTATGGATCTCTCATCCAATGTTTGTATGCAGCCTTTTAAAATGATTGTAGGTGATATGGTAAATGAAGATCAAAAAGATTTAGCCTGGTCTTGGCAACAATCGTTTTCAAATTTAGGAGGAGTTTTAGCAACTATACTACCTTTTGTATTGACATTATTAGGAGTTGCAAATGTTGCTCCAAAAGGAGAAGTTCCCTTTTCAGTTAAATTAACTTTTTATATTGGTGCAGCAATTTTACTTATAACATCATTTTGGACAATATTTTCAGTTCATGAATATAACCCTGCTGATTATGCGAAATATCACCATATTAAAGAGCATGACTTATCGAAGCAAGTTAGTTTATGGAAACTAGTTAAGACTGCTCCTAGAGCTTTTTGGGAAGTATCTTTGGTACAATTATTCGATTGGTTTGCTTTTCAGTATTTATGGACCTATAGTACGGGAGCAATCGCACAAAATGTTTGGCACACTAGTGATCCGTCTTCTGCTGGTTATCAGGCTGCCGGCAATTGGTTCGGTATTTTATCTTGTGTAGAATCTTTGGCAGCAGTAATTTGGGGCTTTTTAGTTTTATCCAAAACAAAACCCTCACAAAGAAAGCTATGGTTTAAAATTGGTTTAGTTATTGGTGGTATAGGATTTATCTGGACTGCTTTTATTCATGATCAATATTTACTTATAATACCTTTTATTCTTATTGGTATTAGCTATTTGACTATGCAGACGGAAGCTTTTTCATTATTTACTGAATCTTTGAATGGGCAAAATGAAGGCGCTTATTTAGGATTGTTTAATTGCGGTATATGTCTGCCGCAAATTATAGCATCTCTTTTAAGTTTTGCTATTTTTCCAATGTTGCATAATTCAATGCCTAATATGTTGATTGTAGGTGGAATTGCTATGTTATTAGGGGCTGTAGTAGTTAACGTAATTCATTCTAATTATTAAAATAATTTGGAGGTTAATTGTTATGAAACAAAGTAATTGGTGGAAAAATGCAGTTGTTTATCAAATATACCCTCGTAGTTTTCAAGATAGTAATAATGATGGTATTGGTGATCTTCAAGGTATTAAAGATAGAATTCCGTATTTAAAAAAATTGGGAGTTGATGTTATTTGGCTCAATCCGATTTATGATTCACCAGATCAAGATAATGGATATGATATAAGTGATTATCGGAATATTGCTAGCAAATATGGTAGTTTAAAAGATTTTAAACAACTATTAAATACCTTGCATGAACAAAATATGAAGTTAGTTATGGATTTGGTTGTTAATCATACTTCAGATCAGCATGACTGGTTTAAAGCCAGCCGTAAATCTCGCTCTAATAAATATTCTGATTATTATATTTGGCGAGATCCTGTAAATGGGCATGAACCTAATAACTGGGGTTCTTCGTTTGGCGGTTCAGCATGGACATATGTTCCAGAAAGAAAACAGTATTATTTGCATTTGTTTGCTGAAGGCCAGCCAGATTTAAATTGGGAAAATCCTCAAGTACGTCAAAGCGTTTATGAGATAATGCGTTATTGGTTAGATATGGGAATTGATGGTTACCGTATGGATGTTATCAATTTTATTTCTAAGCCTGAAGGACTACCAGATTATCCATGCGTTCCTGGTGCTAAATATAGTAATTCTCAGGCGGCTGTTGCAGATGGTCCTCGTTTGAATGAATTTTTACAAGAAATGAATCGCGAAGTTTTATCGAAGTATGACATTATGACCGTTGGTGAAATGCCTAATGTAACTCCAGAGGATGCTATTAATTATACTGGATTAGATCGTAAAGAATTAAATATGGTTTTCCAATTTGAACATGTCTCATTGGGTGCTAATCCAGATCCACGATTTGGTCAATGGAATGATGAACCAATTAATTTAGTCGAATTAAAGCAGGTTCTTTCGAAATGGCAGAATAAATTAAATGGTAAAGCTTGGAATAGCCTGTATTGGAATAATCATGATAGACCGCGTGCAGTTTCTCATTTTGCGAATGATGATCCTAAATATCGAATAAATGCCGCAAAAATGTTGGGAACTACTTTGCATATGATGCAAGGCACCCCTTATATTTATGAGGGAGAAGAAATTGGTATGACAAATGCTCATCTAACTTCAATTGACCAATATGAAGACATTGAATCGTTAAATATTTATCATGATTTAGTAGAAAAAGAAGCTATAACAGATTCACAAACTATGTTGAAATATCTTGCAAGTATTTCACGTGACAATGCAAGAACTCCAATGCAATGGGATGATAGTAATAATGCTGGTTTTACTGAGGGGACACCTTGGTATCGATTGAATGATAATTATCCTACTATCAATGTAAAACAAGCTTTAAGTGATAAGGAATCTGTATTTTATCATTATCAAAAATTGGTTGAATTACGTCATCAATATGAAATTATCCGCTTAGGTTCCTATAATTTATTAGATCCACAAGATGAAGAAGTTTTTGCTTATGAACGAATTTACAATAATCAAAAATTATTAGTTATTAGTAATTTTACTGATAGTAAATTACAACGCGAGTATAACGAGGAGCTAAAGGGTCATTTGTTAATTAGTAATTACAAGGATGATCTGGGTATGACTTTACGTCCATATGAAAGTAAGGTATATTTATTAGACTAATAGGTAAGTTGCTTTAATATTTGATTAGCATAGCACTAAATATAAGCAAAATTTCATAAAATAAGTACTCTGCAGGAATGAAGTGCCTCATAATTGTTAGACAAATACTAACGTTTGTGAGGCACTTTTTATGACCAAATATTCTCTGGAATTGAAAATTAAGATATTCTTTCTCTTGATCAATACCAATAAAATTCCTTCCTAATTTTTTGGCAACTACGCCAGTAGTTCCTGAATCAATAAAGGGATCCAAAACATAAGCATTAGGATTTGTAGAAGCTAAAATAATTTTATACAATAAATGTTCTGGCTTTGGAGTCGGGTGGTAACCATATTGTTTTTCGACTGTAGTGACAGCAGATCCATTCCAAACGTCGGTCATTGGTCGATTGTGATTTAGAACACGCATTTGTTGTTAATTAAAGCACTGCTTTGTGGCTGTCTTTTTACGTGCCCATAATATAGTTTCAGTAGAATGGGCAAAATTTTTTGAATAATTTAATCCAACATAAGTTGAAAGTATGATGTTCAGCAAAAGAATTAACATGATCCCATTTCCCTTTATTGACGCTAACCATTCGACCGCCAGAATTAGTGATTCCACTATTGATTAAAAAGTAAGGTGTCTCAGCAAAGATTAGATCCATAGTTTGGGATTTCATATGCGATAAAAATTCAAAAATATCATGTAAAATAAGAGTGGAATGTTGATCCATATAGTAAGGTTTTAAATACAATTTAATCACCAGCTTAAAGTAATAATTACAGAAACGCTACTAAAAAGTTTTTAGAACAAAATATTTGGTATATTTGATGATATTATATTAACTAGAAGTTTAATAAAGGGGATTTTGATGATAATTGCAAATAATTTAAAGCCTGTTACTAAGTGGGTAGGAGGTAAAAGACAACTAGTGTCCAAATTAATTGAGCATTTACCTCAAGATTTTAATTCTTATTTTGAACCATTTATTGGTGGTGGCGCATTATTGTTAGCTTTGGCTCCCCAAAAAGCAATTATAAATGATAATAATCAGGAATTAATAAATGTTTACCGGGTAATTAAGGATCATCCGCTGAGCTTATTGGCAGAATTACAAAAGCATCAGGATAATAACTCTAAGGAATACTATTTATATGTGAGAAATTGGGATCGCAGTGAAATTTGGCAGCAATTAACGCCCATCCAAAGGGCGGCACGTTTGTTATATATGCTGCGAGTAGATTTTAATGGCTTATATCGAGTAAACAAAAAAGGACAGTTTAATGTCCCTTATGGAAAATATAAAAACCCTAATATTGTAAATCGTGACGATATTTTACGTGTCAGTAATTATTTTCAGCAAGCTAATATACAAATTTTGTGTGGTGACTTCCAAAAAGCGGTCGCTTCTGCTCAAAAAAATGATTTAGTATATTTTGATCCTCCATATATTCCTTTAACATCGACTGCTAATTTTACTTCGTATACTAAAGATGATTTTACTTTAGAAGATCAAAAACGCCTTTGCCAAACATTCTTTGATCTTGCGCGGCGCGATGTAAAGGTTATGTTAAGTAATTCTGATACTGCTTTAACACGTTCTTTATATAAGAATGCCAATATTCATATAGTACAAGCTAGACGAGCTATTAATTCTAATGCCCAAAAACGTGGAAAGATTAATGAAGTAATTATTACTAGTTATTAGGTGAAGTATGAAAACAATTTATCAGGATGATTTAGCTACTTTAATTTATAGTGATACATTCGATTATTTAAAAAAATTAGCTTCCCAAACAATTGATTTGATTATTGTTGATCCACCATATTTTTTAAGCAATGGTGGAATCAGTAATTCTGGCGGCAAAATGGTTAGTGTCAATAAGGGTAAATGGGATCAGACAAAATCTCCTGAAGACTTTTATCGTCTGATGCTTCAAGAATTTTACCGAATATTAACTGCTAATGGTACCTTATGGTTATTTGGTACAATGCACAATATTTATACCCTAGGATATTTGTTACCTAAATATAATTTCAAATTACTAAATAATATTACTTGGCAAAAAACGAATCCTGCTCCCAATTTAGGTAGAAGAATGTTTACTCATTCAACTGAAACTATTTTGTGGGCCAAAAAAGAACAGGGAAAGCAAGTATTCAATTACAATTTAATGAGAAAGTTAAATAACCAGAAGCAAATGAAGGATGTGTGGCAAACATCAACTATTAGTCGTAGTGAAAAAAGGTTTGGCAAACATCCTACCCAAAAACCTCTTTCAATATTAATTAGAATGATTCAAGCCAGTGCTAATCAAAATATGACAATATTAGATCCTTTTGTTGGCAGTGGGACTACTATTGTTGCTAGTAAAATATTGGGAATTAAAAGTATTGGTGTTGATAATTCTTTAGAGTATTTAAAAATCGCACAACAACGTATTCAAGATTTTAAAAATGAAAAAGTAGGTAAAATTAAATGAATCTTGTCCAATATCTGCATATGAAAAATGACGATAAATTTGCGTATTTTTTAAAAACTCGTTTTATAACTAATAGAACACCGAAATATTGGGTAAATTGGGATAATGTGATGTCTAATATGCAAGAACATGAACTGAATCTAAATACCTTAAATTATTTAGTCGGCAAAGATAATATTAAAGAAATAGCGTATAAATTATTTCAACAACAGCCACAATTGTTGAAAAGCATCCCAATATTATTAGCTAGCAGGGATTTAAAAATGGACGTTTTGACTTTAGAAAAAGACAATAAAATGTCTACTTATACTGTTGATTTTTCTCATCCGGATTTGCATAAACTTAATCAATATTTAGATTTTATGGAAGAAACAGGTTTATTACATTTTTTGAGTAAGGGCTTAAAAGAGTCATTGGTTGATTATCTTTTGGGAGTTCAAGTAGGACTTGATACCAATGGCCGCAAGAATCGCAGTGGTGCTCAAAATGAATTGATTTTATCTAGAAATTTAAAAGCAATTACTAAATTTAATTCTAATTTAGAATTTATCACGCAAGCTACGGCTAAAAATATTGAAAGTCATTGGAGAATTAAAGTTCCAGAAATGTTGCAATCAGGAAAAAAAGGGGGACGCCGGTATGATGGCGCAGTTTATAATACGAAACAAGATTCAGTTACGATAATTGAAACTAATTTCTATGGCAGTGGAGGTTCTAAATTAAAAGCAGTAGCTGGTGAATTTATGAGTTTATATGAAACTAGCTTAAAGGATACGTCTAACGTTAAATTTGTATGGATTAGTGATGGGCCGGGATGGGATCAAGCAAAAAATCCCTTACGTGAAGCTTTTGATGTGATTCCTACAATAATAAATTTGCATATGGTAAAAAGTGGAATGTTAGAAGAAATTATCCTTGCAAATAAGATGATGATGCTGTGATAAAAATTATTTATTATTAACTTTTGTGACATTTTTGTAATTTCTAAAGCTTATTTGACTTGCTTTTTAGCTATTATATAATCAATTTAGGAAGTTTGAGGATGAGGTGTGCAATTTGCAAGAAGGAATATTCTTTCCCGATTTTTGGTCGAAAAAACAGGTTGAACATTGGCGAGATAGTTTTATCCCGAATAATTGCAATTTAACAATTAATACATATCAAGCAGCTGCAAAAGAGCAACTATGGCTGCCCTTAGATTGGCTGCGACAGTTATATTTAACTGATATTTTAGCTTTTCAGCATTTAACCCAACTTTTTTATTTGTTTGGTATTAATATGCGGACCAATTATGGTCAAGGTATTTTTAAGGGAGTACCATCATAAATAAAAAAATTATTATAATTGTTGATTAGAGGGTGGGTAATTGCATAACTAATTAAAAAACATTCATTTTAGATATTTTAACTGGTTATTTTTAGTAAATAATTTATCCAGGTCTGTCAGGTTCAATTTTAGAAAATCTTCAATAGCCAGTTAATGCAACTATAATTTATAATGTTATTGTCCAGCATGGGGATGAACCAGCTTTAAAAAAATTATGGACATTGTAGGATATGAGGAGGAGAAAATGCATTTAAACCAGTTAATCATGACTAATTTTCTGCAATTTCAAGATCGGCATAGTTTACACTTTGCGGAAAATACGTCTCAAAATGTAACTCTTATTTTAGGATCTAATCCAGAAAGCCAAACTGATATTTTTCGTGCGATTTTATTTGCTTTATTGGGGACAGCAGATTTTAATTTAGAAAAATATAATAAGCAGTTGATTAATGAGGACGCTTTAAATGCCCACCCCAAGTTAGCAGTTATTGCTAAAGTAGAATTAATATTTGAACAAGCGGGAATTCATTATGATATTATCCGGCGTATCCGCAGTGATAGTCCTCAACAAAAATGCTGGCTTGAACTTACAACAGCTAATAAAAAAGAAGTTATCACTACCCAAAAAGATATTAATCAAAAACTACAGGCAATTTTTCCAGCAGAGTTTCGTAACTTTTGGTGGTGTGATACAGAAAGTTGGCAAGCCTTAACCGCTGCTGATTCGACTAAAACACTCAATGTAAAAATGCAGCAAAATATCAAAAAATTAATTACCGCTAATGATAGTAAAGAAACAGTCACTTTAGCTCAGAAAATTAGTCACCAAATTCAATGGCTAGTCGGTAATGACACGAGGATAAATCAACCTTCATTGCGACAGCAACAACATGAACAAGAGCGTAAAGTCCAGCAATTGGAACAGCAGATTTCTTTGAGTGAACACAAAAAAAATCAAGCTCAAGGACAATTAACGATTGCTTGGCAATTACAATTACAGTATGCCCATAAACATAATCATGCAAAGTACAATGCTAATTATCAGCAACAATGGCAACAATTAACTGCTGCTAAAATGTCCCAAATGGCAGAGTGGGTGCGCTTAGGGGCTAATCAGTTGTTTGATATTTATGACTCCAATATCCGCTTTAAAATAAGCGAGATGCGGCACCATAGCAGTGAAACTATTGCTCCCGCCGTTTTTGAAAAAACTCTTCAAGATAACACATGCTATGTATGCGGCAGTGATCTTCAAGACGATTCTCCCGAACAAAATCATGTGAAAGAATTGCAGTCAACCTTCAGTGATATTAATTCAACAGCTCTTTTAAATCAAATTGAAGCCGGATTAGCTCAAGTAGGCCATAATCGCGCTTATTTTCAAAAACAGCAGCCACAAGCGCTCCAAGAATATCGAAATTGGTTAGCGAATAAACCTACTGCAGACCAGCACACTTCCGATTCGGAATCTATTGTTTCCGAGATTAAAGCAGAAGTAAATAAGTGGACACAGCAGTTAAATTTGGAAAATAATGAATTGCAAAAAGCACAAACTAAGTTAGCGGCTATCAAGCAAGAAGTAAGAGAATACGAGCAACAACGATCTTTGGTGCCGTTAAAGCAAGCGAACTTTTTAAAGCAGACTGCAAAAAGTTTAGCTACAATGAATTTACAAGATTTGTTAAAACTACAACAAACTATCCGTAAATTAGAATCGCAAATTCAGTCCACTATCACAATTAACCCACAACTGACAATGAATATAGCCTTTATTTTAGCTTTTACTTTATTATTTATGGAAACACAATCAGAAAAAATAGGATCATTCTTTATGATGCATCCATGTGACCAAGAAGCAGAACACTTTGATTATAAGCTCCTCAATTCCATATCCCACTTGGCTGATCAATTGGTTATCTTTTTAAAGACATCAGATTTAGATTCTAAGTCAAGAACAGAAATGGAAAAGATTACCGATCGAGTTTATTTATTAAATAATCCAATTTCTGCTAGTTCCACCAGTGTTGAAGAGTTACGCTCTCTATCATTTATTTTATAAGGAGAAAATTATGGCAGATTTATTTGATGGAAATAGAAGTATTACTTTAGATGTGGAATATAAGGTGGATTATCAAACTCTGCAAAAAGCTAATTTAAGTACAGCTGATATCTTTTTTTTGACAATGATTATTGGATGTCGTCAAAATCAAAAAATAACTCCGTCTACTCCTGCTGGCCCGAAGTTTAATACTTTAGAATTTTCTCCAGTGCAAAAAGACCTTGTGTACGGGATTATTTTAAATCAAGATGATATGGATTTAGATAAATTAGCTAATGACGAAATTATTGCGCAAATTTGGCGAACTTTTATTAGCTATGCTCAAGGAGGAATGCAGTGGCTAAGATCCCATACTTTTGCTGACAATCTCAATGAGCAGGGAGCTATTGAATTAGAGCCTGAGCTAGTACTTTTAAAATTGAATGAATTTTTACAAACGGAAAATGATGACAAAATAGCACCTTTTTAAATGTTTTGATAAATAATAAAATCTACAGATTATGCATATGGGGATTTAATAATGGAATTGCTGATTGATTATCACAGATTAAAATTGGGAAAGTATGGTATGCCAACTTGGGATGGTTTGTGTTACCCTACTTTGCTTTATCTTCAAGATCGACAAATACGTACTGGTCTAGAAATTAGACATGCAGTAGCTGATAGCATTGGCCTACCAGCACAATTGCGACAAAAATCCTATGATAATAGTAAGCAAACTACTAAAGTTATTGAAGATCGTGTTGGTTGGGCTTGCTCAGACATGTTTATAGCTAAAATGTTGCAGCGTCCTGAGAGGGGACATTATCAAATTACGCATTTAGGCTTACATTTATTAAAACAATACGGAATTAAAATTAATCGTCAAATTGTACATCGACAACCTGCATATTCCCAACATCGTCAAGCAGTAATATCTCAAAAACAAGCAAACGTCCAAGAAATTACAAGCGTTGATAATGTGACTGATATTGATCAAATGGTTCAGGAACTAAATAATCAAGTGGCAACGGAATTATTAACCTTAATTTTGAATAATGCACCTAATTTTTTTGAAAGTTTAGTTGTTGAGTTACTTAGTAAGATGGGGTATAAAGGTAAAAATGGTTCCTCTAAAGTAACTTCAATCAGTAATGACGGCGGTATTGATGGTATTATTAATCAGGATCCATTAGGTACACGGACCATTTATTTGCAAGCTAAACGTTATTCCCAAAATAATATTGTGGGTCGTCCAGAAATTCAAAAGTTTCATGGTGCTTTAGATGAAAAAAATGCTGATAGGGGTGTCTTTATTACTACTTCTGATTTTTCTCAAGGAGCACAAAACGCTGCAGAAAAATTGGGTATTATTTTAGTTAATGGACAAATGTTAGCTAATTTAATGATTAAATATTCTGTAGGTGTACGTGTGAAGAATCAATTTATGATTTATGATATTGACCGAGATTATTTTGAATAAGTTTTATATAATAACTAAACTGTTACACTTATAAATTTAATAAATAGTATTGTTAATAGTGATATTTTTATTACAGTTATATCAAGTTACTGTGATTATTACCTAATTGGTGATTAATAAATAATAAAAACCAACTAGAAATTTTTTTATCTAGTTGGAAAGAAAAAATGTATTAGCACTTTTTAACATAGAACTCTTTTAATCGATTTATTGCAAAGTTAAACTGTAATATAATAATCACATCTTCCAATAATTTTAAGGGGTTAAGATATGAAAAATATTGCAGTATATTGTGGAGCAGCAATGGGCAATGATAAAATTTATCAACAAGCTACCCTAGAATTAGCTGATTATTTAGTAGAACATAATCTAGGGTTAGTTTATGGCGGGGGTAGCGTTGGTTTAATGGGTCTTTTAGCTAAACGAGTTTTGCAAAGTGGAGGCCAAGTTCAGGGAGTAATAACACGAGAATTAGTTCAAAGAGGGGCGGCTTTAGTGGAGCTGGCTGATTTACAAGTAGTTAAAGATATGTCAGAACGTAAGCAACGCATGCTAGAATTATCAGATGGCTGTATTGCTCTTCCTGGCGGCCCTGGAACTCTAGAAGAGATTTCGCAATCTTTTTCGTGGACACGCTTAGGCGATTATACTAAACCTTGTGTTTTATACAACGTAGGTGGTTATTATGATTCCTTAAAAACAATGTTTCAGCAAATGGTAGCAAAGGATTTTTTAACGGCTAGAGAGTTAGACAAATTGTTGTTTTCAGATTCTTTAACTGAAATATTTGATTTCATAGAAAATTATCTCCCACCCCAAATCAGAACTTATAACTGATCAAAAGTAGATAAAAACGACTATCAAAGTCAATTTAATATTTAAAAAGCGACTGGAATATTATTGCTCCAGTCGTTTTTTGTCTTACTCATATATTTTAATACTGAGGGGATTGTAGATAATTATTATTTAATAACCCTTGTTAAAGTCAACTTGATTAATTGCAACAGTACCATCCTGATGGAAATACTGGAGATTTGTATGAAAAAGTTCTATTGCTTCCATAGTATATTCCGAATAAATACCAGAAATATGTGGTGAAATTAGTACATTACCCATTTGCCAAAGGGGATTATCGGCTGGCAGGGGTTCAGGATCCGTCACATCAAGAGCGGCAGCGCTTAGCTGCTGTTTTTTTAAGGCAGTAATTAAGTCAGCGGTATTGGTACTTGGACCTCGACCAATGCTGATGAATAGCGGTTGCTTGGTGAGATGCTTAAAGAAACCAGCATTAAAATAATCTTTAGTAGCACTAGTTAAGGGCATTGTATTAATGATGATTTGAGCATCAGCTGCTAATTGTAAGGAATCTTGAGTGCTGACAGTTTGTAAAAAATTAGCTGCAGGATGACCATTATGGTTTACTCCGCTAACCTGAGCTCCAAAGGCTTGCAACAATTCTGCAGTCCGGCTGCCAATATGTCCTGTACCAAAAATGACCACACGCTTATTTTTAATCAAATGGGATTTTCTTGGGGGCTTTTGCCAGGATTGGTGGCGGGCTGAATTAACTATTCCACGATAACTGCTGAGAATCATTCCTAAGATGGTTTCTGCGATAGGTTCAGCATGGAGACCTTTTAACGTTGTCAGTAAAATATGACTTTGTTGTAACTTTTTTAAGGGCAGGTAATCAATTCCGGCAGATAAAGCTTGTACCCAACGTAAATGACTATTAGGCAGCGCCAGAATCTTTTCAAGAATCTGCTGGTCATTTCCTACTAATACTTCTATTTGCTCTAATTGTTGGTCAGATAAGGCTGAATCTAAGTAAAAGAATTCATCTGACTTAAAATTTTTGGCAATTTTTTGTTTGATTTTTGCCAAATCAAAATTAATCGGCGGTGCTGCAATTAAAATTTTCATGAAAATCACCTCTAAAGAAAGCTTACGCTTTTGTTTTGGACGAAGCAAAATTAGATTAGAAGTTATAGATACTATAATTGGAATTATTCTTGCTATTTTGAAAATATGTAGTAAACTACGTATTTGAGGTGTTGATTATGAAAACTAATGAGATGAACAAACTAGGGCCTTTAATTAAAATTGCTAATACATTAGTAGAAAAAGAATTGAATCACGAAATGCATAATTTGTTTACAGAATTTAATTTAACGGGAACCCAAGTTGCTTTATTAACTTATTTGTATGAGGCGCGCAGCCGGACGGTTTCACAAAAGGAACTCGAAAAGGTTTTTGCAATCAGTCATCCAACAATTCGTAGCATTGTCAAGCGTTTAGAACAGCGGAATTTGATTAATATTGCCACATTAAAAAGTGATAAACGCCAAATCATTTTGTCCTTGTCTGCGAGAGGCTCAACTTTAATTGGTGATAATATTATGAATATTTATCAGATTATGACTAAAGTTAATCATAAGATCACGTTAGGCATGACAATAAGTGAGCAAGAGCAATTGACTGAAATCTTACAAAAAGTAATTCATAATTTTAACATGTAGCATGCTATATTTATGGAGGATATTATGCAGATCAATACTAAAAAGCGCAATATTATGATGATAATTTTGTTGGCTGGAGCTTTCATTTCATTATTAGCAGAAACTTTCTTAAATAATGCTTTAGTTACTATTATGCGCACATTTCAAGTGAGCCAAACTACCGTTCAATGGTTATCAACGGGGTATTTATTGATTGTTGGAGTGATGATACCTCTATCGGCGTGGATTTTTGAACGTTTTTCGACGCGCCGCAGCTATTTAGTAATGTTATTTATTTTTATTATTGGTTCCTTGCTTTGTTTGTCCGCTTCTAATTTTTATATTTTATTAGGTGGTCGACTGATTGAAGCTGTAGCAGCAGGAGCATTAATGCCATTTGTTCAAAACGTTATCTTAAAGTTATTTGCTCCACAGCAACGTGGGGTTGCTGTAGGCATGACGGGTTTGGTAATTGCTTTTGGTCCTGCCGTAGGTCCTACAATTTCTGGCATAATCTTAAAATATTATGATTGGCGTATGTTATTTATAATTTTGACAGTCGCTAGTACAATAGTTTTTTTATGTGCTTTTTTTGGGTTTTATAAAATAAATAATCCTCATAAAACCAATTTAGATTGGCTTTCTTTTGCTGAAGCAATTGTGGGTTTTGGGATGATTCTTTTTATTTTTTCTGAGATAGGTAATACTGGTAAAATAACGTTAATTGAAAGTGTCTTGTTTTTAATAGGGATTGTCTTTTTGATTTTATTTGGCAAACGACAGCTTCAATTGACGCAGCCTTTATTAAATATTAGGGTGCTTTTAAATCGTCAATTTAATTGGGCAACCACTCTTAGTACGCTTAGTAATCTAGCAATGGTGGGAATTGAATTAGTCTTACCATTATACTTGCAGACTACTAGAAATGAAACTGCCTTGTCAACAGGATTAATTATGATGCCTGGAGCAATTATTATGGGACTTTTTAACCCGCTTTCAGGTTATTTGTTTGATAAATTTGGTGTGAGAATTATTTCTTTTATAGGTTTTATTGCTCTATTGCTTGGTACGATTCCAATGGCCTTTTTTACGGCACATACTTCCATTTTACTCATAGTGTTCAGTTATGCTATTAGGATGATGGGGATTGCCTTAACAATGATGACGACCTTTACTGCTGGAATTAATGCTTTAGATGAAACCGACACAGCATATGGCAATGCTGTATCTTCGACTATTCGCCAAATTGGTGGTTCTTTAGGCACGGCCATTTCAATGACTATTGTAAGTTTAGGATCCTTGACAGCGACTAATAGAGGTTTATCCCCACAATTAGCTACTGAAATAGGTTATCACTGGACATTTGATTTTATGATAGTAATTGCGATATTAGGGATTTTAATTTCATTTAAGTTGCCAGTTAGCTGCAATTCTACAACAAAGCGAAGTACAATCATTTAAAGTCAATCTCTTTCACCAAACGAAAAAACGCATCTCCGGTATTAAACCGCGGATGCGTTTTTAAATGGTTTATTAATCAATTTGGATTTTAGTATCGTTATTTGGTAAATCATGAGTTTTTGGTAAGTTGATCTTTAAAGTGCCATCTTCGTACTTGGCAGAAATTTGCTGCCGGTCAACATCTGGAAGCCGATATTGACGACTAAAGCGACCATAAGAACGTTCATTCATAATCAAATTACCGTCTTTGTCACTGGCATGATTTAAAGAATTACGATGAGCCGAGACTGTTAATATATCATTATCATAGGTAATTGAAATATCTTTTTTATTCATATCGGGGAGGTCAATGACTACATCATAAGCCTTTTGCGATTCAGAAACGTCGGTTTTCATATTAGCAGCTGGGAAATCTGGGCCCCAATTATTGAACCAACGATCCATATTATTGAACATATCAAACATATCATTGCGACGATTCATTAAATTGTTTGCCATAACTGCTTACTTCCTTTCTTTCTTGGTACAACTATATATTAGTACCTCGAAGAAAAAGAGGCAAGTAATTAGCACTCTAAATTATCGAGTGCTAATTAGGAGTTTTTTAGGGCAGCAGGCTGGAGCCATTTTTCTAAAAAGTTTAAAACTGTATCAGTGATAATTGCCATAAAGGCTGTGGGCAAAGCTCCGGCAATGATTAAGGCAGCACCATTAGTGGCATTAATTCCACGAGTGATAATATCGCCAAGTCCCCCAGCTCCTACAAAGGAGCCGATAGCGGTAATTCCAATCGCGATGACTAAGGCACTCCGAATTCCTGCCATAATAATTGATAAGGATAAGGGCAACTGAATCATATACAGAATTTGCCATTTAGTCATTCCCATCCCTCTTCCAGAATCGATAATATTTGCATCAACATTGCTCATGCCCGTATAAGTGTTTTTAATAATAGGTAACAGCGAATATAAAAAGACAGTCACAATTACGGTATTTACTCCTAAGCCCAATCCCAGCATAATAATAGAAAGTAAGGCTAGCGAAGGAATAGTTTGAATTACATTGGCAATACTAATGACAAAGTCTGCCAGATGATGATTACGAGCCACATAAATGCCAATTGGAATCCCAATAATTGCGGCAAATAAAACACCGTAAATAGATACCAAAAAGTGGCGGCTAAATTGTTCCCAAACATACAGGCCATTATGTTGATAGTAATAGATTAATTGTTGCCAAGTGTTTAAATGAGCCATTATTTATCACCTCGAAAATAATTGTGTTGTACCAAAAATTGATGAGCCACTACTTGTGGTTCCAATAATTGATCATCAACTTGATAGTTTAAATGTCGCATGGTGTGAAGGTTAATTTTGCCGTCTAAGCGATGCAAAAGTGACTTTAATTGGGGATGCTCACGCAGCATGTAGTTATTTACAACTAAAGAACACTGATAGGGCGGGAAGAAGTGCTTATTATCTTGAAGCTGTTGTAGATGATAACTATCAATACGGCCATCAGTCGAATAACCCAAAACGACATCCATTTTATTAGCTGCTAGTGCTGAATAAACTAAGCCAATCTGCATGGGATGGGCACGTTTGAATTCAAAACCATAATAACGAATAAAGTCTTTATAACCGTCACCTTTGTGATTTAACCAGATAGAATCTACTCCCACAGAAAATTGTTGGGCTACTTTTTCTAGGTCGGATACTGTTTGTAAATGATATTTTTGTGCAGTTGCTTGCTTAACCATAAAGGCATAGGTGTCAGCAAAACCATAAGTCGGGTAATAAGTTTGATCATAGCGCTTTTTTAGTTCACGACGGACAATGCGGGTGGCTTTGTGTGCATCTTTGGTGGGTGGCAACTGTAAATTACCAGTTAATTCTGTACCGTTAAAAGAAGTCGCTTGAATATCCGCATTTTTGCGCACCAAAGCTTCATGCATCATTGAAGCTGACCCCATGTTATTTACAATAGAGGTTTGTAAATTCGTCTCATGTTCAATTAATTCGGAAATCATATAAGCTAAAATTTGTGATTCAGTACTAGTAGTAGCAGCTACGCGGACTGAATCGCTGTTTCTTTGTGCTGAAGTCAACCCCGGCAGTGTACAACCGGCTAATAAAGGTATGAGGATGAACATCATACTAAAAAGTATTAATAACTTAGTTAAAAATTTTTTCATTGAGAGCCTCCTCATTGTTTTGGAATCGGCGATAATCTATGTTCTATTTTACCTAATAAATAATCGGTCAAAATAGCTATAATAATTATTGGAATAGTACCGCCAAGGATTAGGTCAGTTTGGAATAAATCCAAACCATTAAAAATAAAATCTCCGAGACCGCCCGCACCAATATATGAGGCTAAAGTTGACCACGATATTACATAAACAGCTGAGAGGCGAATACCGCCCATAATGACTGGCATTGCCAACGGAACTTGCACTTTGAAAGTTAATTGAGTATTGGTCATTCCTAAACCCTTGGCGGAATCGACGACATTGGGATCTACTCCTTGCATGCCAATGTAAGTGTTTCTTAAAATTGGCATTAGGCTGTAAATAAATAGCGCAATAATTGCAGGTAAGGCACCAATACCAAAGATAGGAATCATTAAGGCTAGAATAGCTAAAGCCGGTATAGTTTGCAGCATGCTAGAAATACCCATCACCAATTGTGCAACTTTAGGAAAATGAGCTAAAATAATCCCCGCAGGAACGGCCACTAAGATTCCTAAGCCTAAGGAAATTGCTGCAATATAAATTTGTTGCCAGGTTTTTAAAATTAATTCTGAACCATGTGCTGCTAAAAAATCACTCATGCTTGTCAGCTCCTTGAATATTACCTTCTGTACTGCCCCAAATAGTGCTATAAACTAAGTTCACCAATGCTGAGCGCGTAACAATACCGACTAACTTGTCTTGGTGATCAACAACGGGGACATAGGTCATATTTCCTTGTAAAATTTTGCCAGCGTAATCGCGCAAATAAGAATCAGGATGGAGCGTAGCTAGCTTGGTTTCCAAAATATCGCTAACACTGTCAACATGGTGATAGCGCTTGTCTAATTTACTTACGCTAATAAAGCCTTTGAGGTGATTAGAATCATCAGTAACCAAAAGTGTGTCTACATGACGGTTTTTCATCACTGACAAGGCCTGAGTTAAGCTAGCGCCAATATTAATCTTAACGGGGTCTGTCAACATGATTTCGCCTACTTGGACGGTATAATGCTGGGCTTCTTCTAGGCGATCTTCCCCCAAAAGATTTTTGACAAATTCATTAGCAGGCTGATGCAAGATATTTACAGGTGTGTCATCTTGAATGACTTTGCCTTCATTCATAATTACCATTTGTGTTGCTAATTTTAAGGCTTCATCCATATCATGAGTGACAAAAATAATCGTCTTATCTAGCTGTGTTTGCAGTTTTTTTACAAAATCTTGTAAAGTTTCACGAGTAATGGGGTCCAATGCTCCAAAGGGTTCATCCATTAATATTAAGTCCTGATCAGCTGCTAAAGCCCGCAGGACGCCGACACGTTGCTGCTGTCCCCCCGAAAGTTCAGCTGGATAACGGTTTAAAAACTCTGTTGGTAGTTCGGCCAGTTGAATTAATTCTTGAACTTTTTGTTCAATTTTATCCTCGGACCACTTTAAGAGTCGGGGGACAATGGTAATATTATCTTTGATAGTCATATGTGGCATTAGGCCATTGCTTTGGATAACATAGCCAATATGTCGCCTGAGGTTGACCGGATTAAGATTTTTAACATCTTGGCCGTTGACCAAAACGGTTCCCTTAGTGATTGGGTTCATGCGATTAATCATCCTCATCAAAGTGGTTTTACCTGATCCTGAGGTGCCGATTAAGCAACAAAAAGCTCCCCGAGCAATTTTTAGATTGATGTCACTCACGGCTGGTAATTGGGATTTATTGTAAATCTTAGTTACATGGCGAAATTCTACGCAAGCTGTATCTTCAGTCATTAAATCAACTTCCTTTCTTTATTAAGAAAGTTATCCTCGAAAAGAAAACGCTTTCTTTGAAAATTACACAAAATAAATCACTTGACTGAATTCGACAAGCAATTTAGAGTTTGATCAATATTAAATTATTGTTTGCGCCGCCGCCAAAAATGAATGGCGAAAGTAATAATAAAAGCAATAACTAATACTAATGTAAAAATGGTGTTTGGTATTTCTACATCAATAGCGGGAATTGTTAAGAAGAGTTTAATTGCTATAAAAAAGATGAGCGCATAAGCCATCGGTTCCAATTCGGGTATTTTATTCATTAACCCCATGATAGCTTCTGCCACACCTCGCATGGCGATAATACCAACAATGCTGCCAATTAAAATGATGACCGGATTATTCGAAATAGCAATTAACGTTAGTACGGAGTCTAGAGAAAACATAATATCAGTAAACTCAATAGAAATTACCACTTGCCAAACTGGAGATAGGCCTTTAATTTTGAACATTTTGAAATGTTTTTTCTTGTGGGTCAACTTTTCATAGAAAAAATGGAGTGCCATATAGATTAGGTAAAGTGACCCTAAGATTTTTATCCACCAGAGTTCAATTAAATAAGTGCCAATTCCAATCACTAGAAAACGAAAGACAAAAGCACCCCAAATACCATAAAATAAAGCTTCTTCTTGGTGCTTACGCTGGGTAAGCGTATGGGCTTGAGCTGCTAATACAATGGAATTGTCTACTGACAATAAGCATTCCATAATTACTAATGAAAGGATTAACAACCAATCATTAGGCGAAGTAATCACCGTTTGCCAATTGTGCAGATCAAAGAATGGTCGGTAAAGATTAATTAGAAAGTCCACATTTTCTCCTCAAACTCTAAAATTTCTTGTTGCTAATTTAATTATACCAAAAATTTCATAGTTATGTTTTTCTGGAAACAAGGTACCAAATTACGGCAACTAAACATAGTATAACGCTAATTTAAAAACTTGGTTTAAGTAAACCGCTTGCTCTTTGAATGAATTCAGTGTATGTTAATAATAAATAATTGAATAATCATCGCAAAAGGGGAGCTATTAAGCTGAGAGTGATTAAGTTCAGACCCTTGGAACCTGTTTGTTAGTACAAGCGTAGGGATTTGTGATGGGTGCAGTGGCACTCTTTTTTGCGAGGTAATTCAAGCAAGGAGAGTGTTTTTTTATGTCTAAAACTAAATTAACGGTAACTATTGAGGGGGCAATAATTGCGGCTTTAGCAATGGCCTTAACTTATCTACCCCATACTATTGGATTATCTTTTCAATTTCAATATGGAATTATTCCTTTAATTATTTATGCTTGGCGGCGCGGGTTTAGAGCTGGGGTAAGTGCTGGAGTAGTCTGGGGTTTGTTAGATTTGGTTTTACGTGGCCTAAGTAAGGGTGAGATTGTTAATATTTGGCAAGGACTGCTAGAGTATCCGATTGCCTTTGGTGTTTTAGGTATTGCTGGCTTGTGGTCTCACCAAATTCAAATGAGTATAGATAATAAAACACGACAATTTAGCTTCATGTTGTTGAGCAGTTTAATAGCAGTTTTTAGCAAGTATTTCTGTCATTTTATTGCAGGTGGCATTGTCTGGGGGATCTATGCTCCTAAATCGATGAATCCCTGGGTTTATTCCTTACTAACTAATGGTGGCAGTGCGGTAGTCAATGTTGTAATGGTAGCAGTAGTTGTCTTTTTATTGCAAGGTGTGCTTAAGCAATTATTAGTGGGTAAATAAATAATAGGAGTGATAATTTTGAAAACACAAAATCAAACTACTGTGACAGTTGAAGGGGCAATCATTGTTGCTTTAGCAACTGCTTTAACTTATATACCCAATAGTTTTGGGGTTTCATCTATTGAACTGCAATATGGTACTATACCCGTAGTTATTTATGCTTGGCGGCGGGGTTTGCGTGCTGGTGCAGTTGCTGGGATGGTCTGGGGTATTTTAGAAATGCTATTATTCGCTTTGAGTAATGGCTCAGTCGTCAATCCTTGGCAAGGACTACTAGAATATCCCATTGCTTTTGGTGTTTTAGGCTTAGCTGGCTTGTGGTCATCCGTGATTCAAACTGACTTTCAGCAGCACCGCTCGGTGTACTCAATCATGTTGTTGAGTAGTTTGGTAGCCATTTGCAGTAAATATTTATTACATTTTATTGCCGGTGGTATTGTTTGGGCCGCTTATGCTCCTAGGTCGATGAATCCGTGGCTTTATTCTTTAATTATTAATGGTGGGAGCGCCATAGCGAATATTATCATGGTGGCTTTTGTTTTGCTTTTGTTAAAAAGATTTTTAAAGCGTTTAGTGATAGTTAATTAGCACTAGATATTTGAAAACTATTTCACAAGACGTGATTTTTAATAATTATTTCAAATAAGGTATAATATTATTGAAACCGTTTCAATAATTAAGGAGGAATTGACTAGTGTATTACGTGGTAATGAAGTCTAATGATATTCGTGATAATTTGGCGACTGAACAGTATTTAATGAATAATAAGAATTTTGATGAGCCTTTAGTGTTGTTTTATATTGAAAGTCCGTGCATTATCGTAGGGCGCAATCAAAATACCATTGAAGAACTAAATAATGAATATGTGCGCGAACACAACATTGTAGTTACAAGAAGACTTTCCGGTGGGGGTGCTGTCTATCAAGATTTAGGAAATTTATGTTTTAGTTTTGTGGTCAATGCTGCTGATGAGCAATTTGGCGACTTTAAAAAGATTGTTAGCCCGATGGTCGAAGCTCTACATAAATTGGGAGCTGTCGGGGCTGAGGTATCCGGTCGTAATGATATTTTGATTGATGGTAAGAAATTTTCCGGTAATGCTATGTATACTAAAAACGGTAAAACATTCTCCCACGGTACTTTGTCCTATGATGTTGACTTAGATGTATTAACGAGGGCTTTACATGTTAATAAAGATAAGATTGAATCTAAGGGCATTAAGTCAATTCGGAGTCGAGTAACTAATATCCGGCCATATTTGGCAGAAGAATATCAAGACTTAACCACTGAACAATTTCGAGATGTGTTATTGATGAGTTTATTTGATGCTGATAATTTAGATGAAATTAAAGATCATGAGTACCAAATTACTACGGAAGATCAAGTACAAATTAATAAAATAAAAGAGCAATATTACTATAATTGGGATTGGGTTTATGGGCATTCACCGGAATTCACAGTGAAAAAGCGTAAACATTTTGACATGGGAACAATTGATGCGCGTTTTCAAGTGCAGCATGGTAAGATTAGTGCAGCTCGCTTTTATGGTGATTTCTTTGGTGCGAGTGATGTCGGTGAATTAGAACAGAAGTTAATCGGAATTAACTATGACTATGATAGTTTGAAACAAGTTTTCGCAGAAAACAATTTAACCCAGTACTTTAATGGAATTGATCCAGCAGCTGTTTTAGATTTGGTTCAGCCCTAATTTGTGAAAAATAAGAAAAAAGCCAGCTTTGATCACTACCAAAGCTGGCTTTTTTCTGGATGGCTAATAATTGCAGAACTATTAAAATTTAATATGGAACTGATTGGTTTTGACTAGTGGTTGTTTTCTGATAGCATCCTAACTGTTAAACAAAGTGTTGATTTAAGACCTGCTTAATTTTGTGCAGGGGTGAATTTGTTACGTCTAAATTTGCTAGTGTAATTAGCAGACTATTATCTTAATTTACTATATAATGAAAAGGTAAACAAATAAACTTTGAGGTGACAATTAATGCGGATGTTAGGAGTTTCTGTTTATCCCGAACAATCTAGTTTTGCCAAGGATAAAGAATATTTAGATTTAGCCCATAAGTATGGCTATCAGCGAGTTTTCACATCTTTATTACAATTAGTTGGTGATGATGGCGAAGATATTTTAGCTAAATTTAAGCAGGTAGTTAATTATGCTAATTCTTTAGGAATGAAAGTAATCGTTGATATTAATCCAAGTTTATTTTCATCATTAAATATTAAATATGATGATTTGGCATTTTTCCATGAATTAAATGTCTGGGGGTTGCGCTTGGATGAAGGATTCAGCGGTTTAGAAGAAGCCCAGATGACCCGCAATCCTTATGGCTTAAAAATTGAGCTGAATATGAGTCGCGGAACGCATTATTTGCAGCAAATTATGGATTATGCACCTAATCCAGATAATCTATTAGGCTGTCATAACTTTTATCCGCAAGCTTACACCGGATTAAGTGAAGAATTATTTATAGAGTATTCGCAATTATATCGTAAATTTAATATTCATAGTGCGGCGTTTGTTTCTTCTCATGCTGCCACTACAGGGCCTTGGCCTGTAAGTGAAGGTTTGCCGACACTGGAAAGTGACCGCCACCGTCCCGTAACTTCCCAAGTTAACCATTTGGTATTAACTAACATGGTAGATGATGTAATTATTGGTAATGCTTATGCATCAGAAGCAGAACTGCAGGAGATTGCAGTGGCCTTTAAGGCTCCAGAACCGTTCTTACAAATAGAATTAAATGATAATATTAATGGCACTGAAAAGAATATTGCTCTGAATGAATTACAATTATATCGCGGTGATGCTTCGGCATACTTATTACGTTCGACAATGTCGCGGATTAAGTATAAAGATGAAATCATTCCCGCACATGATAATGAAGGCGACTTTCAGCGCGGTGATGTAATTGTTGTTAATGATAAGTATGCGCGCTACAAGGGTGAACTCCAAATTGCCTTATGTGCTTTCCCTAATGATGGTCGGCGGAATGTGATTGGTCATCTTGCTGCTAGTGATTTGGCATTGTTAGATTATATTAAACCGTGGAGCAGTTTTAAATTGGTTGAAAAATAAATTATTTATAAGTAACAAAAAGAAATCCGTAGGGGATGTACTGCCTTTGCGGATTTTGTGTTGTGAAATTCCAATATAATCTGTTTTTCCGTATCTCTATAAATATATTGCGTTTATATAATCTAACATAATAATATTCATAAGGGAGAAGTTTACATTTTATAATCTCCATATAAATTACTTTTACAAATAATTATAGAATCTGCGCCATATTTAATAGTTATATTTTTTAAGTACATTGGGAGTTGTAATAAAGCGCGTTGTTGGTTAAAATTAATTGGTCTGACATAGGATTTACTTCTTTAGTAGTAGTTGACTAAAGTGTAGCCTAGTCAGGCTTTTTTATTAACTAGAACCACGGGTAATATAAATAAAAGAGATTATCTTGCTCCATTTCAAAATATTAAACTTAAAAAATATTATAGTAGCCACGGCTAGTAGGCTTTTATTGGCCTCCTTTAAGGAGCCTTTTGTGTAGTGCAGGTCCTTCTAAGGTTAATAAAAGCTAAGTTGGATAATTGCTGCACTGGTTTTGTAAATAAGATTAAGTAATTGTCATTCAGAAGCAGTTCTTTAAAAGATAATTTTATTACTGCTAGGCAGGAGCTAGAGGCGATCCGGCAAATAAATTGCAAAAAAAATATATCTTTGTTAACGTAATTAATAGGTGGATCACGTTAAATAGCAGATAGTCAGATTTCTAAATTGGGATAGTTCCCATTATATTTGTTTATTTGCACAATAATAAAACTGAGGCAATTATTGTCCCAGTTTTTAAATATAGGCTATCTTTTTACATGAAAGCGTTACTTATTAATTATATGGAGGAAATATATCTCATGTTGAAAACGGCTGGTAAATTATCATTGTTTATAACACTAATGATGACGTGTACATTATTTATGGTAACTGCTGTGCAAGCACATACAGATAGTGTAACCAATCAAATAGTCCAAAATCCTTTTCATGTGTTAAGTAGTTATAATAATTCCTTTAGTAATTTTCAGTCGCGCTCACTAGTACCGGCGTTTCCTAACACTGGTGATTATGCACTTGAGACTAATCCTGATGGACAGGCTACTGCTTATGTTAAGAATTCCAAACAATTCTTGCATGCTGTTTATGGTGACAATAATGGCAATGTAGTACATAACATGGGTATTAGGAGAGCGCCAACTACAATTACTAAAATTGTTTTATGTGCCGATATTGATATTCCTAATACTAGTTTTAATCCGCGTAATCCGCAAACTGATGATATCTATTTGGATGGTAAATTATTGAGATTTGATGGTGCCTATGGCTTTACTGGTGCCTTTGGCAGTTATAGTGGTATGAATCGTTATCGAATGGATCTTAATCGTGTAAGTGATAAATTAATCTTGGATGGTCAAGACCCTATTACAGGTACTAATCATTTTTTAAACCTGGGGAATGTGAGTCTCACTACTTCGAATGTCAGGGATGCACGGCCTTTAACGGCAACAATTCAAAATATGGTTATTTACGGTACTAGTTATTATGGAATTATTGATGCCATAAATGGTGAGACTAAAGAAAATTTTGATAATGTTACTTATTACGGTTCACAATTGTTATGGAGCCGAGGTAATGTGGATATTAAAATCAAAAATAAGGTAACAGCTTATTCTTTGAACTCTTATATAGGTCCGGACCATAATGAATATACTTGTTTTGGAAATGGTCGTCAGCAAAACATTGAAGCTCATAATATTACTTTTACTGAAGGCTGTAATTATTATGGTTATACCTATAATGGGAATGGACTGCAATTGACTGGCGATGCTACCCTGGAAAATGGTGCACAAGTTGAATTACACCCACATGGTGCTAGCCCCGAAGCTATTAATCAAGGTAATGTGGGAGGAATGTCTTATGGGATTTTGATGAATCGTAATAGTGATGGGGAACCAACATTAAAATTAAATGGGTCAGCTAAATTAAAAATTGTCTGTGATGCAAAAGATGCTGAAATTCCAATGATTACTACTGATGCCCCCAGCACATCACAACCTTGCGGAGCTATCTATATTGATAGTAAAGCTGCCCAATTATTATTTAATAAGCAAGCAGAAAGTAATAGTGTTAACACATATCCGCAATTAGAAGTAATCAGTGATGGCCAAATTATTGGTAGTAAGCCGCTTGTCTATTTCAAATCGGGAAATGCTCAGTTACATCAAGGAGCTTTCAGTATTCAAGCTAATAACTTAGGTAAGTATGATACTCATGGTAGTAACACTACTGGAGGCGGCTTAATGAGTGTTGGTTCTGATATGAGAATAGATGTGCGGACGGGCGGCCGATTTAGCATTGTAGTGGGCGATGGGCATGATGATAATTCTCCGCTGAACTTACTCTATTCCAGTGGTAAAATTCACGTAAATATTGTTAACCCAGCGGATGTCACTTTGGATTTACGTAAAGATCCTTGTCAAGCCAGCGCTTTAGTATACGCTGATGGGGGAGGCAGGGCTTATAAAGTGCCACGCGATGTTAATATTCCTAAAAAAGGTAATGATAATTATACAATTCCTAGTGGAACCAATGTCGTTGTTTCACCTGAGCTTTTATATAAGCTTGTCTATGCACTCACTAATAGTGCCACGAGTGCTAATACTATTAGTAGAGCTTATGGTAGTGACTCTAACTCTGATATACAAGTTTATAATGCACGTATGCGTGCGGAGGGTAATAATGCTGGCTCTCTTAGTGGTAAGCAACTTAACGGTTTTAACATTCAAGGACCAAAGGGTCCAGAAAATGATATTAAAATAGGTATGGACAAAGATGGTCCTGTGCGTATACAAAGAGTTGAGCTACCTTTCACTAAGAATTTAATTGATCCTATTTTATTTGCGGATAACAAGAAGATTATTCAATCTACCAAAGAAGATGGTTTGGATAAGCTTAAGGATGCCATGTTTGCAATGTTAGGAAAGCAATTTCGTTATATCAATATGTCAGATTTACCTGGTCCTTCTATGAGTTTAAATAAAGATTCTAAGATTTATCCTTATAATAATTTAAATTCCATTGCTTCTAATTCTAATAGTAGTGATTATCTGGTTAATGCACGACTGGGTGGAGATGAATGGATGGACTATCAGCAAGATAAAAAATCTACCGAGTTTGATCAGCAACCTCCTTTAATCCGGGTTCAGATTAAGCGTGTTAAGGCTGGGGTTACTAAGCCAATTTCTGAGGCTGACTATGATTATTATGATTTGGGAACAGAAGTTAATCTGAAAGAAGCTCAGCAAAAGGCTAATGCCAATATCACTCCACCACAATTAGCAGAATTAACTAATCCAGTAACACCGAATATATTAGATGATAATACTGGTTATCTGAGCTTAGAAGTTCCCGATCCTAATAATTCGCTGGGAACAGTCCCTAATCCTAATTTAGGTCGACCTCTTCAAAAATATAAAAACGAGAATTCAACGGATATTGCTGTAGATTTTGAAAAACAGCATCCAAAGTATTTGAAGTCATCTGAAGTAAAATGGGATGATACCGGTTGGGATGCCAATCTCAGCGGCCCGAATGCTTCCAATGAATTACGGCATAAGTTACAATATAATCTAAGTTATCTCATTCGCCAATATAATAGGGATCATCCTTCTGCACCTTTGCAGTTAGTCGGCAATGACCAAATTATTACTAGTGCAGTTACTAATTTTCAGTCTGCACCCTTGCAGACTACTTATGTGCGTAATTTGTTCATGTCTATTGACAAAAATCAAAGCAACGAGTTTTTAACAGGTGAAGATGTAAAAATTCCAATCTATTATTATGACGGTGATAATAATTTTCCAAGTTCTGTTAAGCCTATGTTAACGTTAGCAGGGCAATCAGATGTCGACGCTAATGGATCCAGCGGTAAGCTTATAACCAGTAATATTAAAAATATTAAGTTGAGAGAAAGGACTAAGGATTATTTTAATATTGGTAATTCTTCAACAACAGGTAAGCACAAAGTTCAATTTACTTCTCAAGATAATGCCAATCCTGTTAATCCAGCTTATGATGATAGTCAAATAAATAATAAGATTGACGGTGATACTTTTACATGGGAATATACTGTATTGCCTTATCCTAAATATAAAGGCGAACAAAAAGTTAATGGTCAAAAACATGAACTTAGTAATGAAGCACCCATTCCAAGAGGAGTTGAGCCAGTCGAAACTATTTTTAACACCAACACAGCAACACCAGGATTGGATTGCATTTCTATTGGTCAAGAAGATGTTGATTCTAATAGTACCAGTATTAATGCATCTAATATTATGAAAGATGCAACAATTGCAGTTCTTGATAAAGATGGCAGGCAACTGGGCATACATGATTTTAAGTTCAATGCTAAATATCTTCCCAAAGACTTTGGACTTACAGATTTGAAATTTCCCGAAAGGGCCCAATTTAAAATAAATTATAATGTTAAATTCTCCGGTAATAATATTGTTCAGGCTAAAACTCTTGCTGATGTTCTACATGTTCATCCGGCTGATTCTAATCATGATAATTTAGTCTTGAGTCAAAGCAATCAGAATTTTTATAAAATAGATGGGTATTTAGTGCTTAGTGTTCCTGACCAGATTGACTTTGGAATTTTTGCAGTAAGTGGCATGCCGAGGAAGATATTACCTCTAAATAATTCAATTACTGATAATAGATATGGTAATTTGAGTGTTCATAACCACACTACTAGTGATCAAAAGGTTACCGTAACTGGGATCATGGAAAATTATGTTTCAAGCATTAATACTAGCCCGTTAAATTATTTTTATTATTTGACTGATGATCCGTTATCCCACAATACTGCTATTGCTAGTGGTGATAAATTTACAGTATTGAAAGAAAAAACAATTTCACATGGATCAAACAACAACACCTTGAAAATTTCCGATAATTGGGATAAAAATCATGGCCCCCTTTTAAAAATTCCAGCAAATACTCATTTTCCAGCCAAACAACATAAGGCTAAGATAACTTGGGAACTTACCACTACCTTGCAACCATAATTATTAGGAATTAAAAATTTAGTGTAAACTTATGGATTAAATAATAATTGTGTCTTTTGAATAAAAGTTAAATATAATGTTAAACGACTGTATTAATTTTTCAAAAAACACTAGCAAGCCTAACTTGTTAGTGTTTTTTTGTGAAAATTATTAATTCACATTTTAAATATATCTCTATTTGTAGTATATTGATAATCGAGATATTTAACAACAAAAAATGCAACAAATAGTTAAAAAAGGGGTCTTTGATAATTATGAAGAGAGGAATAATAAATCTCAAAAAAATAAAAATTAATATGATAAAAAATGCTGAAAGCGATTACAGGGGGGTCGCTTAATTTAATTGGTACTTTATTTAGTACTGATATCCCCACGAAAGCGCTTGCTATTTCTACAACTATAATTATTAACTTTTTATTTGTCTTATTTTTGTCTTCTGCAGTTTTAGTGCAAGCTTCTAATAAGCTACCATCTAATATTATCTCATCACTACCATTACTTAATGAAAGTGGATCATCACCACAGTCATTGACTACTTTTTCATCCAATCCCTTATCGGTGTTAGTAACTTCACCTAATCAACTGCTTCGTGATTCTGCTAGTCTCAATCCCATATCTATTACTACTGATGATACACAGAATTTCTTTTCACCTAAGGGAACTGCAATTGTTAATGCATCGCAAGATGGCACTTGGAATACTATTGATTTAAATCCTGATGAAGGGAGCAAAGTTGGAGCTGTAACACTGAATACTGCAATAGATATGAGTAAAGATTTTGATTTTTCTTGGAAAGTAAAGATTTCCGCTGCAAGTACTCCCGGTGACGGAATTGGTTTTGTTGTTCATCCACTTTACAAGCCAGGCCAGACTATTACTGATCCGACAACTTCTCAATCTATAACTTTACCCGATGTCTTTGGACGTCATGCTGACGGTACTAGGGTTAACGACCCCGCTGATCCTGATAATGGGCAAAATATTGATTCTGTTGGAGTTGCAGGTGGTAATTTAGGTATTGGGGACTTAATGAATTCGTTTGGTTTTAAAATTGATACCTACTATAATGGCACAGAAACAGGAAGCAAAGGCTCTGTTGCCGGTTCTTTTTATGGGGACCAAAGCCATGATAACCGTGTAGTTTATGGAGATCTAGATAGCAAAATAAATAGTAATGCGTTTTGGTCATGGGACAAATATACGAAGCCATTTGGAACATTTGTGACTACTGATATTACTGGATATTCAAATATTAATAAAAATTATATTAAACTCGATTCTGGAAATGTAAAGATTACTGATGGTAATTGGTGGCAGATGCATATTCAAAAGGTAAATACTACTGTTACAGTAACTATATTTGATCCCAATAAGCCAAATAAAAATGAAAGTATTTCTACCACAGTTCCCTCTTTAGATCACACAAAAGATTATAAATATGCATTTGGTATCGTATCATCAACAGGACTATTTCATGAAAGTAATCAGATTAAAGATGTCGAAGGAACATTTACTCCGGCAGAACCTACATTAATTACCCGTTATACCGATGAAAATGGGACTGATCTCCAGCAAGCAAAGATTACTACTTTAAGTGATAATGGAAATAACTATAATTTTACTGATATTAATGATAAACCAACACTTGCTGACAAGGATGGTAAAAATTATCAACGTGCACAGGTTAATGGTACCTTGTATACCTCGTCTGGTCTCAATACTAGTAAAATTTTTAAGCAATTAACAAATAATACACCAATTGGAAATAATCAGACCAATGTTAGCAATGATGCACAAGGCAATCTGGCAGTTAAATCTACATTCAATAATCTGATAGTATTAAATTATGTTTATCGACGACAGTTACCACCCAATAGTTCTGATATAACGACAAACTTACAGTTAAAGGTTGGCAGCAATGGCTCATATGGTTCAACTGCTAATGTTTCTCCTGGAGATACGGTAACTTTTAAATATAGTGTTACTAACAATTCTGGTCCCAATTTCTGGAAGAATGTCACTGCTGTTCAATCACTAGCCGGTTTTTTAGATCCACCTAATCCATTAACTAGTGGCTTAGAGGAAAAATCAGGATTACTTTATATACCCCTCTTCAATCAAAATAATAATAATAGTAATAATCTATCCCGAGGGGATACTGGATCAAATACTGTCACTTTTACTTATAAAGGAGCTAATCAAGTTCGATTAACTGCTCAAGATAATGGGCAGGTCAAAGTTAATGCAGTCTTACCATCAGCTCCTAATAGTACTCCGCAAGCTGAGATTACTTCTAAAGTAGCGATTTATGATCAGTCCTCCCAATTAGTTGATACTGATGGAAATTCCATTTACGGTTCTTATTTCTATTGTATAGATAATGACAAATCTCCTTTAGCTAAGCAGGCTAAGGATTCTTACAATTTGGGCAACTATGTCCTTGAAACTTCAGCGACTACATTAGACGAATTATTGTGGTGGTGGTTTGATAATGGGAAATTAACAATTTATCCCCATAAAATTGATTTAGATGTTACTTCTGCAGATAAATGGCCCTGGGATAGTAAACGTAAAGACATAACTAAAGTAGAAGTAAAACCTGGTGTTAGCGCTGAAAAATCAATTAACTATATGTTTGCTAATATGCCTATAAATGAAATAGATTTAAGCGATTTTGATATGAGTAATGTAACAGATGCTTCAGCAATGTTTCAGGGTGATGATAATCTCTGGAAAATCACTCTTGGCCCCAAGGTTAAATTCCCACTAACTTCGGCTGATAATCCTATTATGCCTGCCCCTGGCAATAATACACCCTTTCCAGAGGATCATAACTATTCTAGTAGGAGTAGTAATTGGCAAGAAGTAGGGACAGGCAGTGATTATGAGCCTACAGGAAAAGTCATTTCAGCGGCTGATCTTAGCAAATATAGTGGTGATAGCAATAATAATAATCACACTTATGTTTGGGAACCTTTTTTATCAGGTTATTTAACCTTAACTAAAGTCCCTGACAATTTAGATTATGGCAATAACATTTTGGGAATGATTCATATATTAACAACGAGTGATTCCCAAGATTTTCAAGTCGATGATGACCGCCCTTTACGTGCAGGACGTCATTGGCATGTGGACGCAACAGCTAGTCCGCTAATATTAGATGGTAATTCCAGCACAAAAATTTCAGATGTTATAGAATTTAAATTGAATGGTACTACCCATATTCTTAGTTCCCATCCATACTCTGTTTATAGTACTGCCAGTAATACTGCTACTAAATACCAATGGAATTATACGGGTGATAATGGTATACAATTAAATATTAAAAATAATTCCGTTCCTAAAGCTGGGAAATACAAGGGTGCTATTACTTATACCTTGGTTGATGCACCAAATTAGTTCAATAAGTCAAAATATAGTTGCATAAATTATATATGTAGGAAAATATCTTTTTACTACATAGCCAACAATAATATGCACTTGATATACTCATCCTTTAAACCAATTTCGCAGCGTTAAAACATTCTCTGTTGATATTTAAAGATATCCTTATAAGATGCATTAGATTATGCTACTTATAAAAATTAGACGTGAGTCAATATCTTTGTCTCGCGCCCTTTTTTATGATTAAAAAAACAGTAGTTATCATTGATAATTACTGATTTCTTTATGATATAGAAAATTAATCCATACATATTTAAATCTAACCATTAATTACTGTAAAACGTTCTTGATGATGAGCAGGTGTCCAAATCTCTTTTACCAAAGCAGCTGCCATCGTTTGTGCTGTAGTTTCTGATTTGCCGGCAGCATTGAAAAGCAGAGTATCTTTACCCACTAAAATTTTTTCAGCGGGAGGACCAGCAACAAAGTTTAATCCCGGCGATACTCCAAACCAATCTACATTATCTACCATTTTGAGAAACTGCAATTCGTGATATTGATTTTGCGGAACAGCTAACCAAGGGCCAGCATGAGGAGATTGTTCCATATCTAACAAAGCCAAGTATTGGTCGGATCCAGTTAGCAAACTGCCCGCTCCTAGAATGAAGCCAAGCCGAACTTTATGATTTTCACGAAATTGGCCACTTAATTTGGCTGCTAAATCTAAATGAAGATAGGCCCTTATCTGGTGCAGTTGTAAACGCATCAATAATGACATCACTATCAGCATAATCAGTCAACTCTAATCCAAAGTCATCCTTGGCTAAAATCGTGATGAAAAGCACTTGTGCCTGTAATTGTTCCAGCTTAGACGACATACGCCCATAGCTATTATCTCTAGACCTTGCGCCACCGCGGTTTTAACCAAAGCAGAACCTGCTATTCCACTAGCGCAAATCTCAAATATCTTCATACACTCACCCCTCTTAATGTAAAAATAATACAATCAAGAGTTACTGGTTAATAAAGCGCCTTACAGTAAGAATAATTTATACAAAGCAATTATTAGTGCTATTCAAAAATGCAATCATTTGTTTGAAGTCTGTAAAGATCCGATCTGCTTGGGTTTGATCTACTTCATAGTCCTTTGGTTTTAACGCCCATACTGTCAGCCCAGCTGCCTTAGCTGCTTGAATCCCATATTTACTATCCTCAACAACTATACATTCATCAGCCTTACATCCAGTTTTTGTTAATGCTTGTATATATATATCTGGTGCTGGTTTGTTATGTTTAACTTCTTCACCACTAAGTACAATATTAAAAAAAGATTTAATTTGACACTCATCTAGCATTTCTAACAAGTCTGATTTAGCACCTGCAGAGGCTAAAACTATCTTTTTTTGTTGTAACTGAAGTAAATTTAGCAATGACTTAACATCTTTATTAAGGTATTGGGGATAATTAAGGGGATGGGATTTTAGGTACGGTGTATACTGAGTCTTTAATTTTTTCCTTTTAATTGGGTCATTAACCAATAATTCCCAAACTTTCTGATTACTACACCCTAAATAATCACTGAACTTATTAGAATCTGGTTGCACATTAATTTCATGAAAAAAGTCCATTCTTCTTTGAAAATAAGCTGTTTCTGAGTCAATTAGTACACCGTCCATATCAAAAATAAAGGCTTTAATCATTATAAATTCTCCTTATAAAATAACTGAAATCAAAAGCCATAAAAAATTGGGATTCTAATACAAAATTATGAATTTAATTTGCTAAATGGCTTCATTATATGCAGATTTTAAAGTTCAATCTCATCAGCTCCATTTAATAGTAAGGGGATGGAACAAAATTATTGTCCCATCCCCTTCACTAATAACTGATTTTAAAATTAATAATTTTCCAATTTCCACATATACCGACGCTGAGTTAATGGATGTTTACGTGCTTCTGATAATTTTTCTGCGTAAACTCTCATTACACCGGTAATTAACATTGGATTGAAGTAATCAATTACATTCTTTGAAGCTATAGAAGCTAAATTATGATCTTTAGCATCAATTACTGTAATTTTAGCGTCAAAGCGTTGCATAAATTCTAAAGCCCGGGCATCAAGATGACGAGTAGGACCATCATTAACAAATAATAAGTATGGTGTGTTCTTCAAAGCTAATTCAAAAGGACCATGGAAAAATTCACCAGAATGAATTGTAGGTGCTGAAATCCATTGCATTTCCATAAAGAGGAAGGATGCTGTTGAATAAGCTGCTCCTGCAGTAGCACCACTTCCAAGAACATAAATTGTCTTATCATCTTTATACTTAGCTGCAAATTCTTCAGCAGCTGGTGTTACCATATTAGCTTCATGATTAATCAAATCAAATAAACCATCAAAAGCTGTTTGAGCTTCATCATAAAATTCATAACCTTCAAATTGATTAACAATTTCAACGGCTAACTGCAGTGCTAAAGTCATTTTGGCAGTTTTATTAGCATAATCTTCTTCAAAGCCGTGAATCAGTTGATATTCGGCTTCTTTTACAATTGCAGAGTTAGCATCATGAGATAGGGTAACCACATGAGCCCCTAATTCGCGAGCATGTTTTGTTGCTGCGATAGATTCAGGAGTCGTACCTCCTAATGAAGCGGTAATTACAATCGTATTTTCTCCAACGTCTTTAGGTGTATCGTAATTAAATTCATTAGCCTGCATAATAGCAGAAATCATTTTCTTACTTTCATGTGCAATGAAATAATATCCAGGATATAAATCAGCCATGGATGCTCCACATCCAGTAAAGATTACTCGATTAATATTGGGATTTTTTTTCTTAATATCCTCAATAATAGATTTAGGTGTAACAGTCATAATAATGCCTCCAAAAATTTTTAAAATTTTGTTACTAGATTTTAGTTAGGCAAAAATGCCTAAGACGCTCAGTACTAATCCACTGACAATACAAATTACCATGATCCAGCCAGTACTTACTTTTTTCTTGAGCAACCAATACATAAGGAAGGTAAATGCCAAAGGAATCATTTGTGGAAAAATAGAATCTAAAGTCTTTTGAAGCTTGAATGATTTACCCATATGCAATGGTGTCGTAATTCCGATCATGCTTGCGATCATTGAACCAATAACCATTAAACCCACAATAGTTACCAAATACATAGCACGATCCATTATGCCTTCACTAGTGAGTTTCTTTAAGAATTTATTACCAGCAGTATATCCATACTTGCCTCCGTAATAAGTAACTAAAATAGAAGGAATTGCCGATATCACAATAGCCAATATCGGGCCTAAAATACTACCCTGACGGGCAAAGTTTAATCCCAAACCAAATGCCAGAACTCTAACTGTACCTTGAAAAAAAGAATCTCCCACTCCTGACAAAGGGCCCATTAAAGATGATTTAACCGCATTAATAGAATCTGGATTAAATTCTTTTGGATTCTTCGCATATTCTTCTTCCATTGAAGAAGCTAAACCTAGAACAAAAGCACTAGTTTGAGGGGTACAATTATAAAAGGCCAGATGACGCCTATAAGCCTCTTTCTTTTTTTCTAGTGAATCTGGATTTGTATCAGCATCTCCATACAATCGGTCAATTACAGGTGCAATTCCATATAAGAATCCCATGTTCATTTGACCTTCGTAATTCCAAGACGCCTGAATTGCGTATGAACGCCAGAAAAACGACCAATAACGATGATTTAACTCTTTTTTAGTTAAACTTTTTGTACTTTCCGTTGTTGTCATTTATTCCACCCCCTTCTATAATTCCTCTAAGTCATCATCGGTATCAGCACTTGACACTGAGTTTTTCTTAGGCAAAACTTCATTCAATACAAGTACTAATAGCACCGCAAAAATAGCAACGCCGGTAACTGATAGCTGTCCATATGCAGTAATAAAAAATCCGATTAGTAGGTAAACTACTGTTTTTTTAGTAAGCATTGTTTGCATCAACAGAGCAAAACCAAAGGCTGGCAAAATTTTACTTGCTAAAGTTAAACCATCAGTTAGCCATTTAGGAACCATTTTGACGATTGAGCTAACAACACCAGTTCCAAAATAAACTGATAAAAATATTGGAACAAAATACATTAAAGCATATAAAATTGGACCCCAGAGAATATGATAGCTACGCACTTTATTAAACTTACTATTATCAATATCTTTTTGCGCCATATGCCCAAATGTAGACATAAACATCCGTAATACTATTCCAATCATCTGACCTAAAATAGCCACCGGTAAGGCAATTGTCAAAGCTGTTTGGGCATTTGTATGTGACAAAATTGCAAAAGCCGTGGCAATTACTGAACCCAAAACCATATCTGGTGGTGCCGCCGCGCCAATATTAACGACACCAAGAAAAATCAATTCTAGAGCTACACCAACTACTAGCCCCTTTTGTAGGTCGCCTAAAACTAAACCGACCAAACAGGACATAACCAAAGGCTGTTCAAAGTTAGTTCTTCCCAATAGTCGTGAGTCCATGTTGCCAAAAACCCCAACTAGGCCTAGCAAGATCGCTTTAATAAGCATATATATACCTCCTTTTCAACTCTAAATTAAAGAGTTTAAACTCTCACGTTTGGAAGTAGGAACCTGTTGCATGTAAAGTTCAAATCCTAATTCTTTGAGCTTTTTGCTTTCTTCCACTTCATCAGGTGTTAAATAAATAGCATTGCTAAATTTTTTAGTATTGGGACGTTCTGGCACTCCACCATAATTAACTTCTTTAATTCCCTTAAAATGTGGTACAACTTGTGCTGTTTCCGTCACGTTACCAAAAATAATCATAGTAGTTGATTTCAAAGCATTAATTTTATCTATACGTTCTAGTGCTTGTTCAACACTAAAAACGCTTAGCTTTATATCAGCAGGCTTAGACAATTTTAGTGACATTTTTTTAAAGTCATCATTAGCTGTTTGATTATCAATAACAATGATTCTTTCAATACCTTGAGATTTGGTCCATGCAAAAATAACTTGTCCATGTAATAAACGGTGATCAATTCTTATAACTTTTATCACAAGTCATCCTCCTCACTAGCTTGGCTAATGGCCTGATTCATAAAAATAATACTTTTTTGTGATTCAGTAACCATCTTGCTTATATTTTGAGTGTCAATAGTGCCTGTATAAGTAACCAAAGTTAAGACTAGCGGTAAATTCATTCCTGTTATTAGATACACATTGTCATATTGAACAACTAACTTAGATAACTCAGTATTCACTGAACCGCCCAAAATATCAGTCAAAATAACAATTTGTTGTCCGGGATTATTCTGCACCTCCTTTTGAACAGTGCTTTTAAAATCACTTTGATCTACATCATAAGCCGCTATGGCCAGAACTTTATCTTGCTGCCCTACGATCATTTCCAGGGTGTTTTTCATTCCAATTGCTAAACGGCCATGACTAACTAATATTAATTTCACTGTCATTAACTCCTTTACTCATTACATTTTTATATAAGCAAAAAGCGTGCCAAAAAGTGGCACGCTCTTATTAATAATTCTAATTCTTAGTGAATCAAGGTTCAGCACTAATAATATCATAAATATAACCATACTCACTATTAGGTATTTTGACACTATATTTATCTTCTATGACGCTAAAGGCTTTTTTAATTTGATTAAACTGTTTTTGAGCCTTAGTGTCATTAATTAGATGGTTATCATAAGTAGTGATAGGTTCATTGCGGATCAATCTTTCAATTAAACAGCTTACATGTACATATAGAGACATCCGAGTAATATTGCTGAGTTTATGTCCACTAATAATTGCATAGCTACGCATTGCCTCATCGATATTTTTCATAACAATGTTAACATCTAAAATTGTCATAGAGTTAATAACTCTTTCAAGAGAAAAGTTATGAATTAACTCATCACTAAATTGCTGTAACTGCTGGTTGGTCATATAATGGCTTAAAATTTCATTAAATAGCTGTGTTTTCTTACCAGAAATAATACTTTCAAGAGCAATATAAGGTATATTTTTTAATTTGGGGTTAACAGTACCAACAATTGTGATAATATTGTAGACTTTTTTTAAATTAGTTATTTGTTGAATATCCTGTAATCTTTTCACTTCAAATGGCTTAATTTCAATATTTAAATCTTTGGGCATACTATTTAAAAGCAATTTTCTAATTTGATCAGCTGTTCCTAATCCTGTTAGGCAACAAGTAATGATCAAATTCTTTTTTACTTCTTGGGGATAAATAATTTGAGTAGTAGGACTAATATGAGCAAGTGAATTCATTATTTTTTGTAAATCATGATGTTGATTAATATCTTGTGAAACTGTTAAGACTGATTGAGTGGAAACATTATTGACTATACCAATAGGAAAATCAATTGTTTCATCAATATATTTCTTTATCCCTTCTAAAGATCCCATATCTACCATTAAAATTAAGCCAGAATTTATATGTCGATTTTGAATATAATTATTCACCTTCGCTCCAATTTCCTGTATTTCAATATCTAAAGGCATATCAATTGCATCAATAATATGTTCTTTTTGCATGTTATTGACTACATTAGCAATACTACTTGCAGTAGAGTACCCATGTGCCAAAACTAAACAATGAATATCTAGTCTATTTATATTTTTAATAATACTTTTAAGATAAAGTACAATAAAAAGTTCATCAGCCTTATCACTATAAAAATTAAGACTTTTTTGAAGGGCTGATAGTATTCTATTAGATAGTAATTTAATATTAGGCTCAACTTTTTGTAGATAAGTTATTATTTTTTGCGCTATTTTTTCTTCTTTGGCAGACAATGTCCAATTAGAAAATTGACGATTATAAAAATAATAAGATAGTACTAAAGCCGTATTACCATTTAAATGAATTTGTTGAATATTTTCTAGATTAGCAATTTCATGTTTAAAAAAATTTTTAAAAAGTTCTAAGGCTAAATTATTATTTTGCGGACTTTTATCAAAAATTAAAAAATCACATAAAGAATTAATAATAGTGAGGGCATGATTCACAAATTTGGTGTGATTATTTTGAATATCTAACGCAAATATTTTTAAAAAATACTTTTTAAACTCATCATTACTTGTTTGAGTCTTATATAATAATGTAGTCATAGTATCTTGGGGTGAAATTATTATATATTGATTATTAGTATTTAAAATATTAGGATTAGTCATACTTTGTTTTAAAATATTTATAGACATATCAGTCAGCAATATTTTAATTTGTTTTGCAGTAGCAGTATTTGTTTGTAATGCATTAGCAACAGAAATCAAAATATCATTTTCTAATTCTCCAACATTACCAGGATAGTTGGCGGTAACAAGTAATTTTAAAATTGAAGAATTTAAAAGAATTGTTTTGTTAATTATTTTTGCTTGACGCAAATAAAATAACTTAATGAGACTTTCTTTCTCTTGCGAAGTACGATCATTCAACTTAGGAATTACAACTTGAATTGGTATTCTTCTAAGAAATGTATCTAAAAAATGACTCTTAATATCTTCAGTAGTAGCAAAAATTAATCGAACTTGTACTTTATGACCCTTATGGGTTTCTCCTAATGGCGTAATTTGTCCATTATCAAGATAATTAAATAATTTTTCTTGTCCTTTAGGGGATAGTCGATGGATTTCATCTAAAAATAACATTCCGCCATCAGCTTCATCGAAAAGTCCCATACTATCATTATGAGCGCCGGTGAAAGCTCCCTTTTTATAGCCAAACAAATTACTAGTCAATAACTCTGGATTATCAGCATACTCTGCACAATTGAAATATACAAAACGTGCATCGGAATTTAATAAACCCTTATCAACACAATAATCATAATAAGCGTGGGCCAAAAAACTTTTACCAGATCCTGTTGGTCCAGTAAGTAAAACCGGCAAACCTAAAGGAGGATAACCAGCAGCAGCTTTTAGTTTTAAAATAGGATTATATAATGATTGTTTATTACCGATAACTTTGTCAAAGGCAGTGAGCTGTTGAGGACGCTTCAATTCAGATTTTAGCTCTGATATTGATCCATAATCTGCTTTTAATCTTACCTGATATGTCTCTTCTAAAACTCTTTTATCCCAAAATATTACAGGTCGTGAATTAATTTTAATTGCTTGACCACGCTTATATAGAATATTTAAATAATGGCTAACTGTATTTCGCTTAACATGTAGTTTATTACATAAAAAAACTGCCGAGATCCTTTGATTTAGCCAATCACTAGTAGCTGTTAATTGCTTCAAAATAGTTGAAATTTGCTGTTCAATCATTTAACAGCCTCCAATTTATAATTACACTGGTTTGTTTTATTAATTTAAATTTTAAATTGATAACGATCGGCAACAATATATTGTTGACCGACATGAACTAATTCGTTATTTTCATCAAGAACCACAGTATCTAAACAAAATAAAGGAAATCCTACAGGTTTATTTAAGAGTTGTGCTTCTTTTAAATTACAGGAAATCATACTTAAAGTTGTGTCATCTGAATGTAATTTTTTGATATTAAATTGTTTATCTAAAAGAGTATACATAGACTGTTTTAAGTCATATTTTTCTAAATTTTGAAACCGCGGCAAAGTGTAATAGTTATTTTCCAGCATAATTGGTTCATTATTAACTTTACAAATTCGTTGAATATACAACGCAATCTTATTATTTACTTTCACCCCAAAAATTTCTGGGTAGGAACTGTGTTCTACTTTTAAAACTCTAAAACTTGGTGTTAGACCATTTTCCAAAGCTATATCTGTAAAACTCTCCACACTAGACTTACAGATTAAACGATTTAATTTATGAGGCTGACGAACAAAGGTGCCCTTTCCTTGAATTCGTTCAACTAGACCTTCTTTTACTAAACCATTAATTGCATTCCGTAAAGTAACGCGACTAACTTGATAATAATTTTGTAATTCAATTTCATTTGGCAACTTACTATCTTGAGGATAGTCACCAGTAATAATTTTATTTTTTATATCATTTCTAATTTTTTGATACAAAATTTCCGCCATAATGATCCCTCGTCTATGAATTGTTTTATTATGTAATTTTTTAATACGTATTAATACGTATTTAATTATAGTTATTTAGTTAAAATTGTCAACAAAATATTAATTTTTTCTAATTTTAAAAATAAAAAGCATTTTACCCTGTTATATAACAAAGTAAAACACTTTCAAATTATTTTTATAATAATAAAGATAATAGATCTTATCCCGCACTTTTTTTAAATTAATTGTTCTATTTGATCTGCCAATTGTTCAGCAATTTCCGATTTTGGCAGCAAAGCAGTCGTTAAGGGCGGCTGCTGAGTCTTAATAAAAGTAACCTGATTAGTATCTCCATTGAAGCCCACTCCCGGTTGCGAAACATCATTAGCCACCACTAAATCCAAATTTTTCGTCGTTAATTTTTTAGTAGCATTTGCTACTAAATTTTGCGTTTCCGCGGCAAAGCCAACAGTAATTTGTTGTGGCTGTTTAATCTGAGCTACCGTTTTTAAAATATCCGGAGTTTTTTCTAATTCTAACTGCCAACGATTATTATTAGGAGACTTTTTAATTTTTTGAGCAGCTGTTTGCAGAGGTTTAAAATCAGCCACAGCCGCTGCCATTACTAAAATGTCACTTTTCTTAAAATGTTTTACAACTGCTTGTTGTAATTCAGAAGTGCTGATAACCGATACTAAATGCACTCCTAAAGGCACTGACAAATGGGTCGGCCCAGAAATTAAAGTAACATTAGCCCCGCGCTGCTGTAATGTGTGGGCAATAGCGTAACCCATTTTACCCGAAGAATCATTTGCGATAAAACGCACGGGATCAATTCGCTCATGCGTTGCACCTGCAGTTACTACAACTTTTTTATTTACCAAAGTGGAGCCTGCTGGCAATTGGGCATCAATAGCAGCAAGAAGTCGTTGTGGTTCGACCATACGGCCTTTACCTTGATATCCTTCCGCCAAAAAACCAACATCCGGCTCTATAACCTGAATACCATCTGCCTTTAAAGTCTTTAAATTCCGCTGTACGGCAGCATTAGCCCACATGTGACTATTCATTGCCGGGGCAATTAATTTAGGAGCGGTCGTAGCTAATAATGTCAAGCTAGCAAAATCATCAGCTAAACCTTGCGCCATTTTTGCAATAAGATTAGCGCTAGCAGGAGCTACAATGGCTAAATCACTCCAATCGGCTAATTCAATATGATCTACTACTTCTGGTCTTTGGGCGGAAAATGTGTCTGTCAAAACTTGATTCTTCGATAGTGTTTGAAAACTTAAGGGCGTTACAAACTCTTGCGCACCCGCAGTCATGACAACCCGGACTTGAGCCTGAGAGCCTACTAATAAGCGCACCAAGCTTAAAGATTTATAAGCAGCAATGCTACCGGTTATATAAAGAGCAATCTTCTTATTTTGAAGCATTTTATCATCCCTTTATTTATTTAACATTATTATCTCATAATCTGCTAGCCAAACTATATTAAAGGCCATAATTCTTGCATTAGTTCATAGATTTGTTAATATTTTACTCATGAAAAGCATAAGTAAGGTCTTAGAAAATCAACGGTTTAAACATCATTATTCCTTGAGAAAATTAAGTTGGATTTTAAATATTTATTATCATCTGCAGATAAGTAAATCTACTCTGCAACGGCTGGAACATTCTCCCAAAAATATTAGTACCCATCTCTTATGTGCTTTGACAGATTTATAACAATTAGATGTAAAAGAGTTAAAAGACATCATTTTAAAAGAGGAATAAATACTTTAAAAAAGCTGGAATAAAAATATTCCAGCTTTTTTAGTCGTTCTATTATAATTTAACCTACAACAACTTTTGTCCTATCAGTTGCTGCAATTTTTGTTTCATTTGTAGCATTTGCTGCTGATCATTAATTTGAGGAATTTTATAGCCCACAAAATATGGCGAAGTAACAAAACGGGGTACAATTTTCACAGCAATTTGTTGATCAAATTTATAGAAAAATAAATTATAAGAATCACAGCGACCATTTAAATAGTCATGAAGCAAATAGCGCACAATCACTTGAATCACATCCGCAAAGGCCGCCAAATCCTTTAAATTTGCTAATAAGACGTTAATTTCTACAAAGCCAATTAGCGGTTGTGTTGAGATATTTACCTTTAAAAATTCTTGCTCCCAAACTGGCAATCCTAAAACATTCGCAAGATTTATATTATCGTGAATATCAATATCTTCTAAACCTACAATTTGTAAATGGGGATGACTCAAACTGCCGCCTGACAGTGGGCCAAGATTTTTATAAAGAAGCACACTTTTATACTTATTGCTTGCAATGACTTCTTGCCACTTATTAATGGCAAAATTAATAATTTGGCGATTTTGAGCAATTCCATAGTTAACAATATCACCGTCATGCTGGTGGGTTTCAATAATAATCGTCTGCCAGGTATGTTTTAAAGTTCGATATTTATTAACTAACCAAACACGATCAGCTTCTTGATCTAAAATATTAGTCAGACTATCATAATCACAAAAAGGACAAGCATTATTCTGATGATGAATGGTTTCCGGCTTATTCTTAGCTACTTGGGGCTGAAATACTAAATTAGTTGGTTGTTTCATTTTTGCGCCTTCTTCTTGTTGTCTAGCAAAATTAATTTTACCATGTCCGCATTATTCTGCAAAAACTAATTATTAAAGCTAAATATTGAATATTTAGATAAACATAAACCTGTACTTTTTATAAGTGCTAAGACAAGCAATAGTTAATTGTGAAAATGAAAGAGGGACCTTGTTTTTCGATCATCAAAAGTTAAACACCCATCGAGCAATCATGAATTTACCCTTAAAGCTAAGTACCCACTCCAAAAAAATTGTATTTACCCATAATTATTTAAACACTCGCATAAACTCATCTTTATTTTAGATTTAAGGCTTATAAATCTAATTATTATGAGCTTCTTAGTAATCATCCACCAGCATAGCTGGTGGCTTTTTATTAGCCCTAGAAGGGCTTGTCCCACACAAAAAGCCCCTTCAAGGGGCCCAACAAAAGCCTACCAACCGCGACTATTCTCATTATTTTTGTGG
>NZ_SCHP01000019.1 GCF_013607485.1 Bombilactobacillus bombi | reverse complement strand
CGATTGTTTGTGCTTTTTGAAATTAAGAAGCTTCAAAAAGCTGCTAATATTAAATCGTTGGTGCTGTTTGATTTTGCTGCCACCAATTCTTAATTTTAACTGTCTGTTGTTTACGTAAATTAGCTTTATTTTGCAAGCTAGACTCCTTAATAAAAAAACAACAGGGTCGCCCTGTTGTTTTTATTTAGTTTCGCGATGTAATGTCACTTTACGTTCCCGTGGGCAATATTTCTTAAGTTCCAGGCGGTCAGGATTATTACGTTTATTTTTGCTGGTTAAATAATTGCGCTCATGACATTCTGTGCATTCTAATGTAATATTTACTCGCATACTAAAACCTCTTTTCTTACTTGAATACATGCAACTCTGTTATATTACCATTTATACGGTTAATTTTCCAGTGTTTACTCAGAATCTTTTGTACTTGTTCCAAAATAATCATTAACAATATTTTTAACCAAGTTCAAATTATATTCCCCTTTTTCACTGCTAAGATTGGGTAAAACTACCGCTACGGCAATTTGGGGATCGTCATAAGGTGCATAAGCCACCATACTTAAAGTTATTGTTTGAGGCGGATTAGTATTATAGGGATTATCAGGATCATAATAAAATGATTGTGCAGTTCCGGTCTTACCAGCAATCGCTGGTTTTACCCCAGCTAAAGGCTTAGCTGTTGTCCAGCCGCCATTTCCGTGAACTACATTATAAAATCCATCTTTGACAACATTAAGCTGACTATTAGTAAAGCCGACACGATTTAAAACTTGAGGTTGAGTTTGGTGAACAATTGCCCCTAATGATCCATCACGCTGAGTTTTTTGAATTGATTGGACCAAATATGGCCGGATTCGATAGCCGCCATTAGCAATCGTCGAAACGTATTGTACCATTTGCATGAGAGTATAGGCATCATAGTTACCATAAGATTCATCCAGTACCGAACCTACTTTAATAATGCCATCACTATTCATTGTTGGTCCTTCAATACCACTACTTTCACCGGGTAAATCAATACCGGTTTTTACACCTAGGCCAAATTGATTGTAGTAACCACGTAATTTTTGGAAGACATTATCATCAATGTGAATATAACTATTGGGAACATATTTGGCATTTCCCATCCGCATTGCTAGCCGCATCATATAAATGTTAGAAGAAAACTCTAAAGCCTTTTGAGCGCTTAAAGCACCAAAAGTTCCGATCGGATAAACGGATTTTTTGACTGGAGTACTAGGTAAATAAATTGGCGCATCCGGTAAGACACTATTATCAGGAGAAATTACACCGTCCATGAGTCCACCCAAAACAGTAGCACCCTTAACCGCCGACCCCATTACAAATGTTCGATTAATTACCCCTAGGGAATCGTCAGTTATAGCTCCCGTTTTTGGATTATAATGAACACCCGACATAGCTAAAATGGCACCAGTCTTAGGGTTCATAGCAACAGCATATGCCCCATCAGCATATTGAGTTACACCATTAGCTCTGGCAGAATTAAAAGTTGAGTGTACAGCAGTATCAACCTTTTTTTGAAAATCAGCATCTATGGTTAAGTTTAAATTGTCGCCCTTTTCACCACGATATTTTTGAATAGAATCAGTCAATTTATTATTATTACCCACTGAAATCTGGGTCTGTGATTTACTGCCTTTTAAGATGGGTTCATATTCCTGTTCTAAATAACTGGTACCAATACGATCATTACGTGAATATCCTTCAGCCAATAATTGATTAATCCGATCATCTGGTAAGCCCTGCTTTTCTGTGGAAACTTTCCCAATAATACTGGTCATTGAGTCTCCCATCGGATAGGAACGCTGAGAATCAGTTCCAATTTGAATCCCTGGTAATTCGGTTTGATGCTCACTGACTTGAGCCACTTCCAGAGGAGTAGTTTGGTAACTCTTAATATAAACAGTGGAATACTGATAAGCGGCACTCATTTTTGCAAAGATAGCGGCAGCCTGGAGTTGATCAGGTGTTAAATGGGGCTTTTTCTTTTCAACATAATTTATTGCCCGCCGATATTCAGCCCGCACCGGTTCTGATTGCAGCTGATCTTTAGTTAAATTTTTATTAGTAATTTTAGTGATTTTTTTATAATTATTGTCATCTGCTAAATAATAATCAGCCTTATCATGAGCGGTAAGATTAGAATCATCAACATGAATGAACTTTTGTAGACGATTGGCTATTTGATACATATCCGAGGTTTTGACAGCAGCGCTGCGGGTATAAGTAATGGCACTGCTCGGTTCATTATCAACAATTAAACGCCCTTTGGAGTCATAAATAAGGCCTCGTGGCACATTGCCGGCAATAATAGTTTTGTCGGAACGTTCCACTTCTGCTTGAAATTTGGAACCATTTAATAATTGCAGATAAGCTAACTGACCGACTAATAATGCAAACAAAACAAAAACTATTACCAATAAGACATTCAGCCGAAATGGTAAAATTGATTGGGTAGTTTTAGGCTTATTAAGCCGTTTAAAAAATTTCACTAATTGAATCTCCTCAAGTAAATAGTATGGAATACAAAAAAGAGCTAGAGTCCAAACCTAATTGTACCCCAACCCTCTTTATACGTCCAAAACATTCCTAAATTGACTAAAAACTTCTATTCTTAAGCCGTCACTTCATCCACAAAGGTATACGTTGGGCTATCAATTTTGGAATCATAATCAATTTGCAAATCATAACCTGTAAAAAACCAAACATCTTCATCATCAAAAAAGTAACTTATCCCCTCTAGGACAGTTTCATAATGTGGATGCTGCGGTTTTTGCTTTTGAAAAGCCAAAGAAAAACCGTTATGAACATTAGTTTTCCCATAAACTTTCCCGTAGAAATGCAAACCGTCACCGGGCTTTAAATCAATATTTTCCCGATACCACTGTTGTGCTGCGGAACTTACTGTCATTTTCATATTTATCACCTGCTAAAATGATACCTCATGGAAACGATTTAATCCACTAATTAGTTCTCAACATTAATAATTTTGACCTTAAACGAACCACCTGGCGTCTCAATAGTTACTTGGTCACCCACTTTTTTGCCTAACAAAGATTTAGCAATTGGCGAATCATTACTAATCTTCCCGTGCAAAGGATCAGATTCAGCGGCACCTACAATTTGGTAAGTCTCAGGTTCTTCGCCCTCTTCTTGAAAAGAAACTTTTTTACCTACAGAAACTTCATTGGCATCTACTTGACTAACATCAACGACTTCGGCATACTGCAGCATAGTCTTAATCTCGGAAATTCTTGACTCTACTACACTTTGTTCATCTTTAGCAGAAGAATATTCGGAATTTTCTGACAAATCACCGAATCCCCGTGCCACTTTAATGCGCTCAATAATTTCAGGGCGCTTTTTTAATTTCAAATCTTCTAATTCTTGTTCTAACTTTTCTTTACCTTCAGCTGTCATGGGATATCTTTTTTCAGCCAATTTTTACACCTCATTTTTAATATGGTTATCAATATAAACAGGATAAAGCTAACTGTCAACACTATTCTTAGATTTTGTGCGTTGATACATTAAATATCTAATTTTAGAAGTTAATAAGTCAATTGCTACTTCGTTGGCTCCTCCTTCAGGGATGATAACATCAGCATAACGCTTAGTAGGCTCAATAAATTGTTGATACATCGGCCGCACATGCTCTAAATATTGATCGAAAATAGTTTCCAAAGTATAGCCTCGATGGTCAACATCTCTTTTAATCCGCCGAATTAAGCGAATATCGTCATCAGTATCGACAAAAACTTTAATATCCATTAAATCGCGTAAACGCTGGTCATAAAGGACAAAAATACCTTCTAAAACAATGACATCGGCTGCTTCTTGATGACGAGTTTCACCGGTACGATTACTTTTCACAAAATCATAAATTGGTACTTCAATACTTTGAAAATTACGTAATTTTTTTAAATCACTAACTAATAAATCAGTATCAAAGGAAAGGGGATGATCAAAATTCTGCCGCTTGCGTTCTTCATAAGGCAAATCTAATTGCTTATAGTAGGAATCCATTTGCAGTAGAGCAATTGACTGTGCACCTAAATCCTTAATTAAGCGCCGAGCAATGGTCGTCTTACCACTGCCGGAACCGCCACTTACACCAATAATGAGAGGCTGTTTAGAGGACAAATCTTGCTGGGTCATTACTTTCTCCTATCAAAAGGGATTGAGACAAATTAATTCTCAACCCCTTAATTGCTTATTTGATTAAAAATATCATACCACTAAATTAAACTATTAACTGAATATTATAAAATTTATTTATCACTAAACTATTGACCAATAGAAGAATCAGTCTCTAAATGTTGTGAATAATTAGTGGAATAGTAAACTTTTCCAGTCTTCAAATCAGCAACAAAATACAGATAGCCCTTATCTCGTTGTGCTGGATTTAAGACAGCCAACACCGAATTAATACTTGGTGTATTAAACGGACCGGGACCAAAACCAGTATTTTTGTACAAATTATAAGGCGACTTCACACTAGTATCCTTATTGCTCAACTTTCGTTTATGCTTGTTTAAGGCATACATTACTGAAATATCTGACTGCAAAGGCATATTCTGGTCTATTCGATTAAAGAAGACTCCAGAAATCATACGCCGATCTTTTTCAGTTACCCCTTCACGTTCAATCAAGGAAGCCAAAGTTAAAGCCTGCTGAACTGTTAAGTTCTTAGCTTTTATTTGATCAAAGTAAGGCGATAATTCCTGATTAGATTTAGCTACCATATTAGTAACCAACTTTTGTAAAGACATGCCGGAATAATACGGATAGGTGGCAGGGAATAAATATCCTTCCAGATGATAACGGACATTTTTAGAATTCATGGAAGAGTTTAATAATTCTGGATAATTATTTTGCAACTGTTTAAGAAATTTCTGATTTTTCATTAAAGCTAGAAATTGCTTTTTTGAATAAGGGGTGTTCTTACTGATAACATCCCCAATTTGTTCAACTGTTACCCCTTCGCGCACTAAAACATTATTGTCCGGACGCGCAATATGCTCAGAACTGCCGCCCTTTTGTAAACGCGCTACAATTTGTGTTAAAGTCATCGACGGTTTAAAGGTATAGTATCCCGCTTGAAAGTCAGTATAATTATGAGATTTAACATAATAATTAAACACAGTAGCACTACGAATAATCTTTTTTTCCTGCAAGCGCGAGGCAATTTCCTTATTAGAAGATCCAATCGGGATTTTTACTTCAATTTCTTGATGATTGTTGCTGTTCATGGGTTGTAAGGATTCTTGAACATAGTTATAACCCAAGACTCCAAAGGTTACTATCAAAATAGCAATAATTGCAATAATCCAACCAGCAATACTATTGACAACCCGGCGTTCTGTTTCCCGTTCTTGCTTTTTTTGCAAAGCTTGTTGTCTGCCAGACGAAGCAGATCTCTTATTTTTGTCTGAATTAGCCAAAGATGGTTCCTCCAAATGTTAATCTCAAACTCTAATTATACACAAGTTTGACCATTTTGGCGGAAAAATTAGCGAATTTCTGCACCAAATTGTTCTTGTAAAATTTGTTTAATTTGCTCAAAGTGTTGATTGACTTCCATATCAGTCAAGGTAGCAGCTTGATTTTGGAAAACCAAATTATAGGCCACAGACTTATAACCATTTTTAATATTTTTACCAGCGTAAATATCAAACAAGTTAATATTAACTAAATATTTACCGCCAGCTTGTCGAATTGCATTTTCAATAGCTGCATGAGTAACTGTTTGTGGCACAACTAAAGCAATATCACGACTTACAGGTGGGAATTTAGCAGCAGGAACATAAATGTTAGTCTTATCTGCCAAAGTTTCAATCTCGTCTAAATTAAGCTGGAAAACAACTGTAGTTGCAAGGCCTAATTTTTTAGCATAGCCAGGATGAACAGTCCCAACAAAACCTACTACTTTTTCATCCATTAAGATTAAAGCTGTTTGTCCTGGATGTAATTGCTTAATTTGATCAGTAGCCTGATAAGATATCACTGCCTGCTTATTTAAACTCATCAATAATTCTTCCACATCACCCTTAATGGCAAAGAAGTCTACAAGACGTTCGGAATTTTGCCAATTCTTGTCTTCAATATTACCAGTTACCGCACCGGCTAAGTATTCTACTTCGTGTGGTCGCACGGCTGCAACATCATTTTTTGGGAATACCCGTCCTTGTTCAAATAAGGCCACATTATTCTGTTTACGAGCAACATTATACAACAAATCATTTAAGAGACCGCTAATTAAATTGAGACGTAAATATTCATGATCGTGTGTCATAGGCCAATCTACTTTGGTCAAGTAAGTTTTATTATACGTAAATGCTTTGGCTTCTGTTTGATTCAATAATGCATAACTGATTGCTTCATCATATCCTAAAGAACGCATCAAGCTGCGTGCTCGCCGTAAAAATTGTTGGTGAGGATTATAACCGCCAATAGTTTGAGCGCCAACAGGTAAGGTACTGGGTAGTTTATCAAAGCCATAAATCCGCACTACTTCTTCAATAATATCAGCTTCTATACTAATATCCCAGCGTCTACGCGGCACAATGACAGTCATTTTATCACCATTTTGAACAACGCCAAACCCTAAACGTTCTAAAATAGCCTGCATTTCAGCAGTTTTAATGTTAGTTCCTAAAACATGATTAATATGTTGCGGTGATACCACAACTTCTATAGGCTCAGTAGCAGTTTGGCTGCCGACAAGTTGACCATTTGTGATTGTACCATTAGCTAATTGCTGTAATAATTGGGCAGCTCGATCTAAAGCTTCGGCGGTGGCACTAACGTCTACGCCCTTTTCAAAACGTGTAGAAGCGTCTGTACGTAGATTATATTTTTGAGCAGTCTTACGAATACGGACCGAATTAAACACTCCAGCTTCTAGCACAACAGTCGTCGTTTTTGAAGAAATTTTGCTCTCATTACCACCCATAATTCCAGCAAGTCCTAAAGCATGTTGTTCATCAGCAATAACAATATCTTGGCCAGACAAATTATAATCATTACCATTTAAAGTAGTCAGCTGTTCGTTTTCTTGTGCAAGCCGCACGATTAATTGCTGTGAAGCTAGCCGATCATAATCATACGCATGCAAAGGCTGTCCGTATTCCAGCATCACATAGTTAGTAATATCAACTACATTATTAATAGGCTTAATTCCATTATTCCACAAACGGCGCTGCATCCATAAAGGACTTGGCTGCACTTGGACATTTTGGATAACTCTTGCCCGATAAGTTGGCGCTAAGTGTTCATCGGTTACTTGAACCTGCAACAAGTCTGCAGTTGGTGTAGAACTTTCTTGAATTTGTGGTTTTTCAAAATGGGGTTTTTCATCGTACATTGCAGCAACTTCCCAAGCTGTCCCACGCATTCCTAAAGTATCAGCACGGTTAGGAGTGATATCAAAATCTAAGATTGTATCATCCATTCCTAAATATTTAAAAACCGATTCACCAATTTTAGCTTGGGCATCAGTGGGAAAAATATAAATTCCATCCTTATATTCATCTGGAATTACTGACTCATCAAAACCAATTTCTTGCAGAGCACATAACATCCCCTGGGATTCTACGCCACGAAATTTACCCTTTTTAATTTTTTCATTATTAGCAATGCGCGCACTTGGTAAGGCCACAATCACTAACTGATTCAAGGCAACATTAGGTGCACCGCAAACAATCTGTAATAATTCATCTTGGCCCACATCCACTTGACAAACATGGAGATGATCAGCATTAGGGTGCTGTTGTAATTGTTTTATTTGACCGACAACCAAATTTTTTAAGCCGGCTGCTGGCTGAATAACATCATCAACTTCAATACCAGTAACTGTTTCTTTTTCGGCAATTTGCATTGGTGTTTCTGGTAAATTTACATATTCTGCTAACCAATTTGTTGAAATTCTCATTTATTATTCCCCCTGAAATTGTTCTAAGAAGCGTATATCGTTAAGATAAAAATCACGAATATCATTAATACCATATTTCAACATGGCAAAGCGATCCGGTCCTAGGCCAAAGGCAAACCCGCCATAAACTTGGGGATCAACTCCAGCATTAACTAAGACATTAGGATGAACCATGCCAGCACCTAAAACTTCTACCCAACCAGTATGCTTGCAAACGGCGCAACCTTTACCACCGCAAGCAAAACAGGAAACGTCAACTTCAACTGAAGGTTCCGTAAAAGGAAAATAACTAGGTCGCAGACGAATCTGACGTTCCTTTCCAAAGACATGGCGTGCAGTTAATTCTAGAGTTCCCTTTAAATCAGCCATAGTAATGTGCTTATCGATTACTAAGCCTTCGATTTGGTTGAATTGGTGGGAATGAGTGGCATCATCAGTATCACGTCGATAAACCTTGCCGGGACTAATCATTTTTAAAGGACCCTTAGAAAAATCATGTTTTTCAAGCGTCCGGGCTTGTACAGGGGAAGTTTGAGTCCGCATCAAAATTTCTTTAGTGATATAAAAAGTATCTTGCATATCACGAGCTGGGTGATCTTTTGGTAAATTCATCATTTCAAAATTATAGTGATCCTCTTCCACCTCGGGACCATTGACAACCTCATATCCTAAACCGATGAACAATTCTTCAATATCATCCATCACTTGCGTAATTACGTGTTTTGTCCCAAGGTGACGATGACGACCAGGCAAGGTTACATCAATTTTTTCGGCCTGTAGTTGCTTTTGGGTTGCTTGCTCTTCTAAGCGCTGCCGGGCACTTTCTAAAGCAGTTTGTAAGTCATTACGAACATTGTTTGCTAAAGCACCCATTTGGGGACGTTCTTGTTCAGATAAATCTTTCATTCCCCGTAAAGCTTGTGTTAAAGGACCTTTTTTTCCTAAAAACTTAATTCTTATTTCATTTAAAGTATCTAATTGCTCCGCATTTTTAATTTGCTGTAATCCTTGTTCGTGTAAATCATTCAAGATTTTTTTCAGTTCCATAATGACCTCCTACAATTTTCAATAAAAAAAGCTTCATCCCCAAAAAGGGACGAAGCTTCGCGGTACCACCCTAGTTTGCACATTAAAATTGCGCACACTCAAATGTTGAATAACGCCAACAAACGTTATGACTCCAGAGTGAATTCACATCTAGTCTCTTCAATTGTTCTCACTTAACCAATTGTCCCTGTTAAGAAACTTCTATGATGTTACTATTTTCCTTCATTGTCATTAGATTTAGTTTAAAACTTTCTCATTAGAATTTCAATTTTTATTTGAACTGTAATTTTTGTTTCCAAAGTAATATCTTGGGTGATAAAGCTTCTTGAACGGCACATTTATCGTCTACTAAACTAACAATTAAGCTTTCCCAATAACGAGGCACTTGAGTCGTGGCGCCAAACATATGCTTGACAATAATATCCGCTTCCATTGGAGAAAGCTGGGTTAATTTTTGGGCATTGTTTAATGCAATATGTGCATGAACATAGGCATGAGTTCGAAAATCCATTTGCTGAGAATCCCAATCATAATAAAACAAATCATGCAACAATCCCCCACGAGCCAAAGCACGGGTATTAAGATGCCATCTTTTACCTAATAAATAACTATAATAAGATACCCGCACAGAATGATCGAAACGATTGGAATAATGATGTTGCTTAATCGATTGCAGACGTTGCAATTCGGGTTTTGCTAATAAGTCCTTCACTAATTCCAAATATTGTTGATCTTGACGCCAATCCGGAATTTTCATCTCTATAACCTCGATAAAAATATATTAAAGACTAAACATTAGAATACCAGCTGCGATGGCAACATTCAAGGATTCAGCTTGTCCAATTAAAGGAATATATAAATTTTTATCAGTTAATTGGGCCAACTGTGTTTGCATACCTTGGGCCTCATTACCCATAATCAACGCAAAATTTTGTGGAGCTTGAACTTGATGGTAATCTTGGGCTGTCTCATTCACTAATGTTCCATAAACTGGCAGATTATTTTGCTGTAAGTCAGCAATCACTTCTGAAAGATTTGCTGTCAAAAGCTGCAAGTGAAATTGGCTGCCCTGCATCGCCCGTTGTACTTTAGGTGCATATAAGTCAGCACTATCAGGGCTCAAAATAACTCCTTGATAACCAGCTGCATCTGCCGTTCGAATCATCGTTCCTACATTGCCGGGGTCTTGAATATGATCTAATAGCAGCCATTTGCCCTGATAATCAATTTGTGTTGTCGTTTTTGGTAATTCGATAACTGCAAAAATCCCCTGCGGAGTAACTGTATTACTCAAAGACTTAGCCACAGAATCACCAATTTTTATACATTGATCATAAAGTTGTTTAACTAAATGGTGCTGGTCGTGATTCGTGAAGTTTTCAGTAACCAATAGCTCGATAATAGTAATTTGGTTTTGTAAGGCCTCATTAACTAGATGCTCTCCTTCAATTAAATAGCGCCCCTGCTGCCGGCGTCCTTTAGCAGTAGCTAATTTTTTAATTTCCTTAATTTTTTCATTTTTTACTGATGTGATATATTCCATAATAACTTCCTTTCAAAATTATTTTACCAGATATTTTGGTTTATAACCTCTTTCAGTTATAATAAGATTATTGTGGGGTGAAAAATTTGACTGCAAAACACGTTACAATTGATGTTTATGGTCTAGTTCAAGGGGTTGGTTTTCGGTATATGACTTTCACATATGCGCAAAAATATGGTATTGTTGGTTCTGTTGCTAATCAAAGTGATGGCAGTGTGCATATTGAAGCACAAGGTCCAACGGAACAATTAATGGCATTTATGGAAGTTATTAAACGTGGGCCGAGTCAATTTGCTCATGTTAATCATATTGAAGTAAAAGAGCAACCTTTAGATCAATATTCTAAATTTTCAATACAATAATCAATTGGAGAAAACAATGAAGAAAAATTTACGACGTATTTTATTATTTGCAGGCCTAATTAGCCTGGTATTTTTAACTGCGGCTTGCTCACGCCACGGTTTAAATGGGACGCCTAAGCCACCTGCTGGCGGGCCTTACGGCTTTATTTATAAGTATTTAGCGGTTCCTTTCCAGCATCTAATTCTTTATACTTCTAAAACTATTGGTGGGAAAGAAAGTTACGCTTGGGGCATTATTATTATTTCCTTTGTCGTTCGTTTAATCTTGCTGCCATTAAGTTTAATGCAGTCCAAAAAAGCCGTTATCCAACAAGAAAAAATGAAAGTTGTACAGCCGCAAATGTCTCTCATTCAGAAATATCAAAAGGCCGCAACTACTCAAGAAGAACAGGCGCAAGTTAGTCAACTTATGATGGAAGTATATAAGAAAAATAATATTAAGTTGACTGGCGGTATTGGCTGTTTGCCACTGTTGTTGCAATTTCCAGTATTTATCGCTATTTATCAGGCTGTAATGTATTCACCTGAAATCTCACAGGCAACTTTTTGGGGCGCTCCCTTAGCTAAACCCAGCTTAATTATTACTATTATTGCAACTGTTTTTTATTTGATACAAGCGTGGATGTCAACTAAATCTATTCCGGCAGAGCAAAAACAACAAATGCAAATGATGCTATTATTAAGCCCGGCGATGACCTTTTTCATTAGTATGGCTTCTTCAGCAGCTTTGGCCTTATACTTCCTCATTGGTGGTGTAATTATTGTGATTCAACAATTTATTAGTGATTACATCATTACACCACGCGTGCGGAAAAATGTTGATGAAGACCTCAAGGAGCATCCGGTAGTTACAGTAGTGACAGAAGATACCTTTAAAAATATCACTAGCCAAGCAACACCTAGCGATAGTAACTCTCAAGTTCAACAACAAAAGACTGTTATGCATCAGCGCAATCGGCAGCGTAACGCTGGCAAACAGCAGCATTATAAAAATTAATATTTAAAAAAGCAATCGGCCAAAATACTTGGAGATTGCTTTTTTATTCTTTGAAATCGTGAGCTTTGATTTTATCAAGCTCTCTTTTCCTTTTATCTTTTGACTCTTTAAAATCTGTATATTGAATTTCTAATAATACAGCTTCACCACCAATTAATACAAGCAAAGCTTGCCATAAGTGAGGTATCTTATTCACCACAAAATACAAGTACAGAATGAAAATTAAGTATAATAGAGGAAGAATAAATCCCAAATAAGGATACTTACGAAAACGTGATAAAATACTTTGAGATACAATAGCAATAACACATATAATTAAACCTTGAATACTAAACATGAATTTCCTCCTTGTACATCTGCATTATTCTATTAGCAGCATCGAAGCTGATATCTTCATCAATGACTAATTGCATCAATTTTTGATTAAAATCACTTTTATGATCAGATACTTCCCGAACTTTTGCTATAATAGTATCTAGTTTATGTCTAATTGTAGGATATGAAACTTTATATTCACGTTGTAACTTTTTAAGAGATCCAGAATTTAATACAAGATTTTTGACAAATGTTTCTTCATCAGAAGTTAAATTATCCAACCATTGATGTTTATTACTCAATAATATACCTCCTAAAATCTAATAATTTAATAATGTTAAATTAGATTTAAACATAATTTAAGTATATAGTCAAATAAATTAAAGAATAAATTAAAAATTGTGATATATAAACCTGACGCATGATGTTAGTTAAGCTATTGTATAAAAAAGCCTGACTAGGATAAAGGGATGTAATCCTATGTCAGACTATCTTCGGTTTAACCAGCTAGCTAAGCTGGTTGATATTAAATTATTAGCTTTATTATGTTGACAAATAGAACTAGGTATTATTAGTCAGCACCGTTATTAACGAATTTTACAGAGTTTAAGCTGGTGGTAGTTGCCAGAACGTTCACACTTCATCCGGTTTAAATTCAAAACCACCTGCTCAATCATAATAAATAGTTTTAATTTACTTTTTTAGTCAGGAAATCTAGTGCATAAGCCTGTAGGTATGAATAATTTTTACGACTGCCCAGACTATAAAAAATAAATTAACTATCAACATTAAAGTACTTGCCATATTTCCTAATTGAAGTAAATACAGCATAGTAATCCAAGAAATTAATAAAAACCAGAACTCAAATAATTGCAATAAATCAAGGATTAACTGCTGAAACATAAAAGCCTGATCCTTTAACCACGATGTTATACCTGCTCCCCCTATAACTGGTAAATAAAAAACCGTAATCAACATTATATCAGCTTCTAAGGGAGGCTGTGCAAGTTTAATTGCATAAATTACCCTGCCAGTAAAAGAGAAAGCCATTGGCAAAACAGATGTCAAGTTATCCTTCAAGAACACTAAAATCATTAGTTGTAATAGCCATGAACTAAAAATCAACATTCTAAAAAAATATTTTTGTTGCTTTTGCATTTTTTATCCTCGCTTCAGCCACCTCTGATAGAGATAAATAACTGAAATTCCCATGCCTCCGATTATTAATCCCAGATTATTCAAGATAAATATGGAACTTCCTAAATCAGATAATCTCAACATATTAAGCCAAAAAACCCATGCACAAACGTAGATATAAATCTGAAATAATTTAAATATACGTGCTACAAAGCCTAGCAAGTCAGACGCCAGACCATACTTAAATTCCCATTTGATAATACCATATTTCAAGTATAACACACCCAATACCAAGAAGGTCAAAATGATGATATCATTAAAAATTACCGTACCATTTGCTTTCAGGGAATAATTAATTTGTCCACCTACAGAAAGCTGCAAGGGTGTGACAGGACTTAAACTTTTTTGCTTAACGATAATAGTAATTACTTGTAATAGCCAAGAAAAGCCCACAATATAATCAAATAAATTATTTTTTGTTTTCATAATCAAGCTCCCTTAATATTAATATGGCTAACCTCCCCAAAACCACAATGAATTATAAAAGCTTTTAATCACATTTACAACCCTTATAAACTTATTCAGTAAAGCCGTTATAAAACATCTTGACAATAAGGATAAAGCCCTGCTGGAATCGTAATTAATTTAATTTATCTTAAAAATAGTTTTCTTTAATTGCCACAACAAAAGTATCAAATATTAATGTAATTATACCAAACTTACTTTATGAAAAGCTTACCTTAAACAAAAAATCAGGTAAATAATCACCTGATTTTTATTTCGGTATTTTAATCATCTTAAGCTTTTAAAATACTCTCAATACTAATCTTATTGTGTTAAATTGCTAGACAACATTATTTTATACGTTGAGCTATTACATATGGAACATTAAGATAATTTAATTCTTGACAAATTCGATTCTTTTAATGGCTAGTTATAGTTGTTTGACATTAGCCATTGGATAATAACTTCAAGCCATTGGATAATAACTTCATTGGTCTTTGGAAATAATCATAAAATTTAATAAATTGTAAAGTATTCCAATCTATCAAATTACGATATCGATATGAAGGTGCCATTTCAGCTCCTTATTCATTTACTTTTGACCCTACTTCTAAGTGAACTATAAACCAAACCCAATCTACAAGTAAACTGTCCTGCCCGTTGGCTTAAACGATTGAAGTATGGGCGATTGCCATAATTATGGTGATTGATAGTTTTCCAATGCCAGTCTGCCATCCTATTGGAAATCATCGTGCTGGTGTCTTTGACATAGTTTCAGACAAGATTGGAACAATTTCTATTGGTGGCTAAACTTAAAAAACTAGTACCCCGCGCAGTTAACATAAGTTTCAATTGTTTAGTAGCTGACAACTAAACATATCAATTAACTAGAAATTTTTATTCAATATTTATTAAATGACAAAAAGCCTAGCTAAAATATATGAATACAGTTTCTTCGAATGATGTAATTATGTATTATAAATATCACCAACAATGGATTTTAATAAATTATTAATTACTTTGCAAATGAAACAATAACCCTAAAGTAAAATATTTGTAAAAACCTATTAAAAAGCCGTAACCAAGAAGGTCACGGCTAAGTCTGATTATTTAATAGTATCTGATTCCGCAAGCGGTAAATTAACCCGGAAAATAGTTCCCGAGCCAACAGCACTTTCGGCGGAAATATTACCCTTATACATTTCTACAATCTTTTTAGCAATTGACAATCCTAAACCATTACCGCCGCTCTGGCGAGAGCGAGCTTTGTCAACACGATAAAAGCGATTAAATATCCGCTTTAAGTCTTCTTGTTTGATTCCAACACCAAAATCTTGAACTGCGATTGCTAACATTCCGCTTTCTGTAGATACAGAAAGGTTAATTTCTTTACGTTCCCGTGAATACTTCACAGCGTTATCCAACAAAATCACTAAAATTTGCATCAAATGATTGCGATATATTTGCACAATTGTGTGAGGTGGCACAGTATCATCTAAAGAAATTTTAAAATCTGGGTGCAACATCACAAAATCATTATAAGCTTGTTGAATAGTTTCGTTAGCTTTAGTTGTTTCATTAACATAATTAGTTTCAATTTGTTCAGCACGGGTCAGGTCTAACATTTCCTGAATCAATTTTTTCATTCGCCCAATTTCGCTTACAGACGCATCAATAGATTCTTCTAAAACTTGTGGATCATCTTTACCCCAACGCTGCAATAATTTTAAATGACCTTCAATCACAGCCACTGGCGTTCTTAATTCATGTGATACATCTTCAACAAATTCCTTTTGCTGATTAGTATATTCTTGCAAACGATCTAACATGCGATTGAAACGCGCCACTAAGTCAGTAATTTCATCATTAGAATGTTGTTGCGGAATACGAGCTGTGGAATCAGGATCCGCATTAATCTTATCAATCGTTCGATTAATTTGTTTAATGCGACGAACTAATGGTTGCGTCAGTAAATAGCCCAGAACAATACTTAATAATACCGCAAATAAAATCACTACCAACATTTTTTGATTCAATTGGCGAAAAGTCCGATGATAATTACGCATCCCATTATTGATTTTAGCATAACCAATAATTTTTTTAGTATGTTCTGAATAAATTGGCATTGAAGCCTGTAAATATTTAGGACGTTCTGAATTGCGTTTTTTAACATCAATTGTTGTTCTGTGAACTGGTTGAAAATTCGTATCAATCTTTCCCACTTTAAACAAGGGGCGTCCCTGAACATCGAATAACACTAATGACAAGTCCCCGCGTGCTAATTGCTTAGTTAAGCTGTCCCGGTAAAAATCTTCAGGTCGCTCACTAACTAAATGACCATTCACATCACGATGTACAAATTTTCGATTGACATTAGGAGCCAAACGTCTTTGTACCTGTTGGCGAGTTAATGGAGCTTGATAAATATTAAAACGACTATCAACAGCAGAAATAGTATCACGAACGTTATTTTCTTCATTGTGCAATAAAGACTGTTCTACAGAAGAATAAATTAAGGAAGCAAATAAACCAAAGACCATAAAAATTGAAAGACTTAACAGGCAAGTCCACTTAAATCTAATGGTGAGCCGCCAATCAGCAAATTTTGCTTTCATGGGCGGACAACATATCCAGTTCCGCGAACAGTTTGAATATAGCTTTCTTTATCGGGCAAATCAATTTTGTTTCGCAAATAACGAACGTATACATCAACAATGTTAGTTTCTGTCTGTTTCAAGTCACTGCCCCAAACACTCTTTAACAATTGTTCCCGGCTTAAAACTTTACCCATATTATTCAATAAAGTTAGGAATAAATCATACTCACGACGCGTTAATTCAATAATTTTACCATTGCGGCTTAAAGTGTGAGCCTCTTTATCCATTACCAAATCGCGATATTCAATCTTAGTAGAATGCGGAGCCATCTTTTGATCTTCAATATCAATTCGCCGCAATAAAGCGCGTAAACGCGCCAATAACTCTTCAATTGCAAATGGTTTTACGATGTAATCATCTGCTCCATGATCCAATCCAGAAACCCGGTCAATAATCGAATCGCGAGCTGTCATCATAATAATAGGGGTGCTCTTTTCTTGACGCACGCGACGGCATACTTCAAGACCATTTAAAGTTGGCAGCATTAAATCTAGCAAAATCACATCCCAATCTTCAGCTAATGCAGCATCTAAGCCCTTACGACCATCTAATTCCACATGAGTTTTATAACCTTCATGCTGTAATTCTAATTCTACAAAACGTGCTAAATTTTTCTCATCTTCAATAATTAAAATTTTTGCCATTACACTACTCCAAATCTTAATAAAAACTCATCGTCTTAAATACATCCAATAGTATCTTACCACATTATTACTTGAAACCAAGAGAATGTTAATCTATAACCAAAAAAAGAGCCGGGATAAATCTAGTTATTGTCCTAGCCCTACTAAATTATTTATTTGCTTTTTAATACTATTGTTCTTGATACCAAGAATAATGGAAAATCCCATCTTGGTCAACACGCTGATAAGTATGCGCGCCAAAATAGTCTCTTTGTGCTTGAATTAAATTGGCTGGCAGCACTGGAGCACGATAAGAATCATAATAAGCAATCGCTGCACTAAAGGCTGGTACAGGAATGCCGGCTTTTACTGCCCATGAAATTACTTCCCGCGTAGAATCTTGGTACTTCGAGCAAATATCCTTAAAGTAATCGTCTAGTAGTAAGTTATCTAATTGCATATTTGTTTGGTAAGCTGCAGTAATTTTTTGTAAAAATTGAGCACGAATAATACAGCCTGCCCGCCAAATTTGCGCTATTTTATCATATTGCAAATCCCAATTATAATTTTCGGAAGCAGCTTTTAATTGGGCAAATCCCTGAGCATAACTCATAATTTTACTAAAATAGAGAGCTTGTCGAATTTTTTCAGTAAAATCATCAGGAACTTTTACAGTTAAGTTGGTATTTGGTAACACTTTACTTGCTGCTAAGCGTTCTTTTTTGAAAGTTGAAATATAGCGAGCATAGACAGCTTCAGTAATTAAAGACTGGGGTACACCTAATTCCAAAGCGCTTTGTGAACTCCATTTACCAGTCCCCTTATTACCTGCTTCATCTAAGATTAAATCAACAATTGGTTGGTCAGAACCAAGATCATCTTTACGTGTTAAAATATCGGCTGTAATTTCAATTAAATAGCTTGACAATTCACCCTGGTTCCACTTGGCAAAGATATCCGCTAATTGTTGAGGTACTAACTTACCTAATTGCCGCATCAAATTATAACTTTCAGCAATTAATTCCATATCCCCATATTCAATACCATTATGCACCATTTTTACATAATGGCCAGCACCATTAGGGCCAATATAAGTAACACAAGGAGTTCCATCTTCATCTTTGGCAGCAATTTGCTCTAATATTGGAGCTACTAAATCATAAGCTTGTTTTTGCCCCCCAGGCATTAAGGAAGGACCCTGTAAAGCTCCCAACTCACCGCCAGAAACTCCCATACCAATGAAATTAATTCCAGACTTATCTAAGCGAGCATTACGTTCCATTGTGTCTTCAAAGAAGGTATTGCCCCCGTCGATTAGGACATCGCCGCGATCTAATAACGGTAATAATTGATCAATAACCATATCAGTCGGCTTACCAGCTTTTACCATTAATATAATCCGCCGTGGCTTTTCTAGAGATTGCACAAAATCTGCAATTGTATAACTAGGAACAAGATTTTTGTCAGGATGATCTTCGACAACCTTTTGTGTTTTGGAACTGGTTCGATTAAAAATTGCTACTGTATAACCGCGACTTTCAATATTTAATGCTAGATTCTTACCCATTACGGCCATACCAATAACACCAATTGTTGGTTTACTCATTAAAAATCTGCCTCCTCATAATTACATTAAAATCTTAACAAAAGTTCTATCAAATTAAAAGCTATTGATTCACTTACTCTTTATCTTTAGGAATAAAATCTTTTAATTTGTCCCATTGTGGATTCAAGGTTTGCTTTTGCTTTTGTTGATACTGATTTTCAGATATTACAGACCATTGCTGGCCATGAGGCATAATTTTATCAGCTTGTTCTTGCGGCGTAAGGACTTGCGTGGGAATACTCAACAAAATATTATCTTCAATTGCCGTTTGCAAATTTAAACGTTGATTTTCTAAGGGCAGGATTAATTCTTTTTCTTCTTCCTGATTTTGCCCCTTTAAAATTTCAGGATTGTCACTATAAAGTTCTTCAACTTGAATATCAATAGGCAAATTGACCGGCGTTAAACTACGTGTTGATGGATAAGTTAAGTGCGTTTTTATTTGAAGCTGACTATAAACTAACTCATTCTTCCAGCCTATTTGTCCTTGCACCAAAACAGGCTGAACAGCTATAATTTGGGCATCACGCTTTTTTAAAATAGCTTCTAAATCCAAAGTTTCTTTGACTAACAACGGCTGTTGATGATATTTAGCTAATTGAGCGGTGGTGTAACTAAGCATAAAATACCTACTTTCTTCTTAAGGGCTGCCGACCAAAATTCTGTTCGGAAATATTTATCAATCCTAAAATACGATAAGCCTGCACACTGCGAGCCATTATTCCGTTGCGATTACCTAACTTTTGCGTAACTTTAGTAATCAAGGGCAGCGTGAGAGATTTTTTAATCTGGTGAAGATGATCCTGGCCGCGGTGAGTGAATCCTAAAACATGAAGATAACGTTGCTGACGCATTTGTTGCATTTGGGAAGCAGTAATATCTAATAAAGTATACAAACATAACCGCCGTAAACGCGCATAAGTATACCTTTTACTTTTAACGCGACGTAAAAAATCTGTTAAGTTGACGGCATCTTTGATTTCTTGCTGGAATTTATATTCCAAACCTTCATTCATTTGATAAATATGTTCCAATTCAGCTAAACTAGCTGTTAATAAACGATATTTCAAATAAGGAAAAAATTTATGCCAACCTATTAAAGGCAGCGAAAAAAGTTGAGCTGCCACAAACTGCGGCACAGCTGACGCGAATGGCTGTTGCTGCCAAAGAGCTTGGCGGATAGCAGAAGCACTGGCATATTTACCTTGAAAAGCAACTTCATCATGCTGTACTTGTCCTTGACGACGCAAAGCCGTTAATTGGAGTGGATAATTCAACTTTAAACTGGCCTGAGCATAGGCTAGACCTAATAACTGATTTGGCTGGGATACTTTGATACCCATTTGCTGTTCAATTGCTTGATTAAATTGCGTTGCATAAGTGTTATGAAAATCAACAAAATTTGTCGCTTGAGCTGTTATAGGTTCAATTTGTCGAGCCAGCTGATAATAGTCTAATTTTGGATATTCACTGCCGAATACTAAGGTGTCTACCTGCAATTGCTGTAAAATCGTTAAAGCTTCTAATGCAAAAATATTGGCAGGCTGAACTGCACCATAAAATGGCAATTCTACTACTAAATCTACACCAGCTTCTAAAGCCATTTGGGCACGCTGCCACTTATCAATGATGGCAAAATCCCCTCGCTGGACAAAATTGCCCGACATTACTACTACCAAAACATCAGGCTGCAATTGTTGACGTACAGTTTGAATTTGCCATAAATGACCATTATGCAAAGGATTATATTCGACAATAATGCCACAAATTTTCATTTTAATCTGCTAATTGAGAAACATCGATGCTAGGAGCATCAGACCACAAATTTTCAATTTTGTAAAAATCACGGGCTTCTTGCGTAAAGACATGTACAATTACATCGCCTAAATCCACTAAAATCCAATTAGAATCTTTTTGACCTTCGACATGGTTCACTTGATTATCAGCTTGTTCTACAATGTTATCTACAATGGCTTGAACTTGCCGCTGGGAAGCGGCAGACGTAATCACAAAATAATCGGCCATCAAACTAGTTTCGTGCATATCTAAAACTACAATATCTTCTGCTCTTTTATCAGCAGCAGCCTTTACTGCTGTCTGCATAATTTCTTGACTATTCAATAAAATACCTCACTTTTATTTTTGTGCAACCCATTGGTTATAACTGGCAATTGTCAATGGATAGATCTGACTATGCTTTTGCAATAAAAATTCCAAGGTGTGCTGTAATTGATAAGCTACCCCTGCATCTAAATCTTGATTAGTAATTTCACGGGCCTGTTCAACCCCAGTAAAATCGCGTTTTGGTTCCGTATAATCAGCCATAAAAACAATCTTATCCAAAGTAGTCATCCGTACATCACCAGTAGTATGACGTCGCACAGAATTCAAAATATCTTCATCAGTAATTTTTAATTCATATTTTATGAAAAAAGCTCCTACAACTCCATGCCAAATGGCATTACCATAATTTAATAATTCTGGATCTAACTTTTCTTGTTTAATCATCGCAATAAAGTCCGCATCACTACGCTCTTTGGCATAATCATGAACTAAACCCGCAATCTGAGCTTTTTGCAAATCATAATGATTTAACTTAGCTAATTGGACTGCCCGTTCACTAGTGCGCAAACAGTGTTGATAACGGCTATCTGATAATTGGTAGTGCACTTGTTTTTGTAAAGTTGCTAAATCAAATTCATTATTTATGGTTGTCATCTTGATAAAGCCCCTTTTCTTCAATATATTGTAAAACTAAATCGGGTACAAAATATCTTACTGAGCCATGATGCTTAATAGTCTGTCTAATCCAAGTGGAACTGACATCGCTGGTTGGCATATTAATCCAAATTAGCGGATAAGCTGATTTTTTTTCATAACCCTTGCGACAGATACCCACTAGCTGCACCATTTTTACTAATTCATCAATTTTATACCATTTTGGCAAATAATTGACCATGTCGCCGCCAATAATCAAATAATAACGATTTTCTGGATGGGCAATCTTTAATGCGCGAATAGTGTCATAAGTGTAACTAATTCCTCCACGGTTTACTTCCATTAGCCCCAGTTCAAAATGGCGGTGGTCAATAATGGCTCTGCGCACCATTTCTACGCGGTCATTGACTGCAATGGCTGCCTTTTGATCAACATGTGGAGGAGTGGCATCAGGTATAAAGAGAATTTTATTGAGACCTAATTGGTTTAATACCTGATCAGCAACCATTAAATGACCAATATGTGGGGGATTAAATGTACCACCCATAATACCAATTCGTTTTTGCTGGCCACTAGTAGAAGTTTGTAATTCAGGTTTAACCAGAAGATTATTTTTGGTTACCGTATGAGTCATTACTTATTACCTCCGTAATTGCTCAACTTCTAAACTCAAGCGGCGTTTACTGCTTTGTGGTGCACGTTTATATAACACGACTGTATGCCCAATATCTTGGACGTACTCAATTTTGGCATCAAATGCTTGAACTTGCTGAATCAACTCAGCCGCCTGAACAGTTGAATTTTTTAAAATTGTAATTTTTAAAAGTTCCTGGCTATTAATTTGATTTTGAATTTGCTGTAAAACCGTAGCAGTGATACCAAACTTACCAATTTGAAACTGTGGCGCTAATTTTTGCGCTTGACCGCGCAAAAATTGACGTTGTTTCGGTGTAATCATAATTTACCTCACCTAATTAATTAAAGATGGACGAACTTCAACTTGCAGTCCTTGAGGCAAATAAGCCTGTAATTGAACATTTTCCGGAACTGCAATCCAGCCCAATCCTGAAAAAACTATATCACTTTTCACTGTAGTATTAATATTTTGTGCTCTCAAAGGTGGAAAAGTATCGGCTTCAGCAGGAGGCTGTAACAATTCTCCTAAATGCCGTTGATAAAAATCAGCAGCCTGTTCTAATTTTGTACGATGAACATATAACTGATTATCAACATAAACCACAAATGAACCTGGTTTCCCTTTGACAAAATCCAGACGCCCTAAACCAGCTAAAAACAAAGTTTGCTGCTCTTGTAACTGGAAAATTCGCGGATGAATTTCCTTTTGTGGAGTGAGATATTTTAACTCCTTAGCCGTCAAAAATTGAGAAATTTGATTTTTATGAATTATTCCTGGTGTATCAACTAACTCTCCGCCATCAGTTAAAGGCAAACGAATTTCGTTAAGAGTAGTCCCGGGAAAATTAGAAGTTGTAATCAAATCCTGCCAACCATTATGAGCACGAATTATTGCATTAATTAGAGTAGATTTACCAACATTCGTAGTTCCCACAACATAGACATTTCGTTGGTGGCGCAACTGAGTAATTTTCGTTAAAAGGTCATCGATATTAGTTAGTTTTTTAGCACTAACTAGCTCAGTAGCGATAGGATGCAAACCGGCCGTTTTTAGTTGATGCTGCAGCCAATTTTTTAATTTATTCAATTTAAAAGAACTTGGAATTAAATCAGCTTTATTGCCCACTAACAAAATAGGATTCTTCCCAATATAGTGTTGCAATTGTTTGATTAAGCTACCAGAAAAATTAAATAAATCAACTACATAAACAACCAATGCCTGCTCATGGCCAATTTGTGATAACAAATGCTTAAAATGGACATCATCTAAAGGTACTTGCGTAACTTCATTATAGTGACGCAAACGAAAACAACGCTGACAATACAGCTCTGGTTCGGAACTGTCTTCTTGATATTTTTTTAGTGTATTAGCCGGTATATAACCAGCTTCTTGGGGATTTACTGACTGTAATTTAGCACCACAGCCAATGCAAAATAGCGTTTCAGTTTCACTCATACAAATGTTTCCTCCACTTTAATTGCGGATACAATAGATGATTAAGGTACATCAAAGGCCGTTCAAAAAAACGATTAATACGCGTTTTTTTGGAATCTGTAGCCACTAAAGGTTTAACCAAAATAGTACGTACACCAGCCATGTTACCTGCTAAAACATCCGTTAACAACTGATCGCCCACCATCACAACTTCTTGAGCCGTTAAATCATGTTGCCGTAAATATTTTTTTATAGAAAAAGGCAATGGCTTCAAAGCTCGCGCTACTACTTGAACTTTTAGCCCTTGTAAGGCTAATAAAACACGCTGTTCATTATTATTTGAAACAATTACCAGTGCAATGCCCTGCTGTTGTAACTTTTGGGCCCAATCAATTAAATTTTGATCTAAGCGCTGCTTTTTATTCCAAGGTACAAGAGTATTATCTAAGTCGGATAAAATCACTTTAATACCTTGAGCAGCAAATTCTTGGGGCTCAATCTGCATTATTTGGTTAATCATTAATGCCGGTTTTAAAATAGCCAGAATTATTCACTCCTATTATTAATTTTGGCAAAGACTAATCTTATACTAGCATACTTTAGCTGACAAAAAAGGACTGTGACAAAACTAAATTTGCTCCAGCCCCAATGTATCCATCCAATATCTCATAAAATGATTAAAATATTTTATTGCTCTAATTCCGCTTTTGCGGTATCAACTAATTTCTTAAATGCACGTTGGTCATTAATAGCCAAATCAGCCAACATTTTGCGGTTAATATCAACTTGTGCCAATTTCAAACCATGCATCAATTTGCTATAACTAATATCATTCATCCGTGCAGCAGCATTAATCCGCGCGATCCATAACTTGCGGTATTCACGCTTTACTTGACGACGATCACGAAAAGCATAACGATAAGAATTAAAAAGTTGTGTCGATGCTGCCTTAAATTGAATATGTTTGGAACCGCGATAGCCCTTAGCTAATTTTAAAACTTTCTTGCGGCGTTTGCGAGTTACTGTTCCACCTTTAACACGTGGCATAAAAATTCCTCCTAGAAATTCATTTTATTGAAGACCATTATTTATAAGTTGTTAACATTTGTCTGATACGCTTCATATCACTAGCACTAACCATTGCTGAATGTGCTAATTGACGCCGTTGCTTCTTGGTCTTACCATGAAAACGGTGGCTAGTATAACCATGATGCCGCTTCAAACCACCATTAGCGGTAATTTTAAAACGTTTTGCTGATGCGCGATGTGTCTTTTGCTTAGGCATTACAAAATCCTCCTACATTAATTCTTTTTTTTATCAGCGATGGGAGCTAGCATTAAAAACATACTTCTGCCATCCATTTTCGGATGCGTGATGACAGTCGCAACATCTTTAGTAGCTGCTGCCATTTTCTCCAGAACATCTCGACCGATTTCTTTGTGAGTGATAGCACGGCCACGGAATCGAATCGAAACTTTGACTTTTGCTCCCTTTTCCAAAAATTTGCGAGCATTCTTCAATTTAGTATCAAAGTCATTTTGTTCGATTGTCGGACTTAGGCGAACTTCTTTGATACTAACAATTTTTTGTTTCTTACGCGCTTCTCGGTCCTTCTTTTGCAATTCAAACCGATACTTGCCATAATCCATAATCCGAGCTACAGGCGGCTTGGCATTAGGCGAAACTACGACTAAGTCTAAGTGTGCCTGTTCCGCCAGCCTTAAAGCCTCTGATTTGCTCTTGACACCTAATTGTTCTCCTCCAACTGAAATCACACGCACTTCACGTGCCCGAATTTTCTCGTTCACGATCATGTTATTTTTGCTATTATTAGCAGCTATTGGTATCCACCTCCGAAAAATTCACTCACAAAAAATGCGGGCGCAAAAGCACCCGCAATCAATATCTAATCGATTATTCTTTAAACCCAGAGGCTAAACAGCATGGGTGAGAAGCGGGGGCTTCTGCTTATTCAATACACGACTATTACTATATAAAATTTATCTTACTCTGTCAAGGATAAATTATTATCTTAATCGACTAACTTACCCACTACTGGTAATTTTTCTAAAACTGTTTTTTTATGCGGAGCTTGTAAAATTTCATTTGAAAAGTCATTGCCAGCAACATGACTATGGTGATTGTCACCGGCCCAAGCTTTTACATTTGTTAAATCATAGACTATACCATCAATGGCCACATACTTTTCAGGTTTATCTTGACCATTATATTGTGATAATTGTGCTTTAGTAAAAGTTTTTTCCATGGTAATTCCTCCCATAAACATCTTCCATAATCACTCTACTTCAATTTTACACAATAAGCAATTAATTAAGTTGCCCTTCAGATAATAATTCTTTAAGTTGCCCAATTTGCTGTTTTAGCTGTTTGCCAATATCTGTCTGGGCACCTGTCTTTCGTGA
>NZ_SCHP01000018.1 GCF_013607485.1 Bombilactobacillus bombi | reverse complement strand
TGATGTACTTTATTCAGCAGATTTACCACAATTTATTGCTGATAATAATTTGAATCCTGATCATAATGAAGTCAATTTAAGACATATTTTTGGATCAGCAACGATTAAGGACACTCATTACAATAATCCTCGCGCTTGGTATGTACAAAAATTCTTTACACCAGATGTTAAACAAGATCCACTTGATCAAAATCTACCATTTATCTGTCATGCTAATCGCAAGATTAACATTGAAGAATTGAAGTGGGCAATGAGCTCTCACTATGAAAATACTCCATATGACCGCTATGGTAATGGAACGGATGAACAAAAAACTCTCTTTCGTCCTATTGGTATTAACCGTAATGAGGAAAGTCATATACTTCAAATTCGCAACAATGTACCTGAGGCTATCGCGGGCATCCAATGGCTAGGATTTGGTCCCAATACTTTTAATACTTTTGTACCTTTCTATACTAATGTTAGTGACACTCCAGAAGCTTTTCGAGATGCAAATGCAAGTTATAATCCTAATACTGCATATTGGTTAAGTCGGACATTAGGAGTACTAGGTGATACTAACTATTCCTTATATAGTGAATATCATGCCCAATTTGAACAAAAGACCCTGGCCCAGTTACGTGCCATAGTTCAAGCAACTGATAAGCAAGCGTCAGGATCTCAAAATATTGACCAGTTGTTGAAACAGGCCAATCAGCAGCTATCTACAATATTTATTCAAAATAGTTGGGAATTATTAGGAAATATGGTTAAATCTGGTTCTGAAAGAATGAAATTAAAGTTTACTATTTTTGATTAATTTAAAATCCTTTGATTGCCAGATAGGCAGTCAAAGGATTTTTTGAAATATGTAATTTTTGTTTTTACAAAAAGGAAATTTTATGATAAAAAAAAACGCTCTAAATGCGTTCAAATTTTAGTTCTTAAACTATAACTGTATAGGATATAATATGCCCAATAATCTTGACATCTTGGAGGTCATTTAAATAGTATTTAGAAGAGGTAGTACAATTATCATCCGCATTTGGTGCAAATGAGATAAGTTTTTTTTCTTGATCATAATAGTAATACTTGATCGTCATTTTATTATCAACTTGAATAATAGCTAGATCACCATTTTTAAGGTCATGCCAAGAATTAATTTTTTTAACAGCAATTAATGAACGATTAGGAATTATTATATTAGGGTATTTTCCATTAATTCGAGTAATGAAAATACTACTGTCACCAGCATAATTACCCATTAGTTCATCTGCTAAAGCCACCTTATGAATATTTTGATACTTTAATGAATCGGCTTCAAAATCAATTCCCATAGGCAAACCCATGTCATAATAACGGTAATAAGAATATGATATGGGTGATTGTGTTAAACTATTCTGGGATTTCATAAAAAGTTCCTGAGGTGTGGTACCAAGGGCATGTGCATATTTTGAAATTCCTTTTTCACTTAATGCACGCTTCTTATTCTCATGATTGGAAACAGTGTTTTGGCTATAACCGATCATTTTTCCTAATTCAGATTGAGTTAAATTCTTTTGTTTTCGTAGTTGTTTGATGATCGGCCCTAATATATTTTCCGCCATATTATCGTCTCCTTTTTAAATATCTCCATGAGAAAAAGATATCACAAATAAAATAAAACTACAATCTAAATTTCGCTCTTGACATTATCAATCTCAATATGAGATATTAGGAACGAATAAAATTGAGGTGAAACAAATGGCTGATAAAAAAGAGCTTAAAGAAAAATTATTACATCCCAAGACTCATGTACGTCAAGAACGCTTGGCCCATGAGTATAGTACTAGTGAAATGGCGTCATTAATTGGTTTGAAAAATCGACGCCAGTATGAACAAAAGGAAAAGGGCAAAGCCCCATTTCATGATTATGAGATGTTAATTATAGCTCATAAATTTCATAAAAGTATCATGTATTTATTTTATGAATATTAATAATTTTAAGCCGACAGTGCAATAAAATTAGCTGCTAATTTTGTGTTCTCAAAGAAAATTATACATAATTGTCGCTTTCAAAAGTAATTTACAGGTGTATAATTATAGTTCCTTGGCAGGGGCACTAAAAAACCGTGACACTTTTTGTCACGGCTTTTTTTAATCAGGCTGATCTACTGCGAAACTCCCAAATTTGCCAGATACTAGCTGGGCAATTTGCTGCACATCAACTAGGACAGATTTGCCTATTTTTCCAGCAGAAACAGCTATTTGTCCGTCTTCTAAGGCTTGATTATCAAAATAAATTGGATAATTATGCTGTTCACGAATACCAATCGGACTATTGGCGCCGTGTTCAAATCCTGATGTTTTTTGTAGGTCTTTCAAAGGCACCATTTTTACTTTTTTATTACCGGATAGCTGAGCTAATAATTTGTAACTTAAATGCTTATCTAGCGGTAAAACCCCCACCAAAGGACCAGTTTTATTGCCTGTCAAAACTAAAGTTTTATAAATTGCAATATCATCATTTTGATGGGGAACAATTTGTTCGACATCTCCTTTTGTCTGGGTATCAAAAGCCAATGGTTGATAAGCAATTTGATGTTTATCAAGAATTTTTTCAACTAAAGTTTTTTGTGTACGTTGCTTTTTTTTGCTCATAATGACCTCGTTTTGCTGTATTATTTCTCACTAACATTATAATATAATAAATAAAAACTGAATTATGTTAAGAGGAAAGTTCATGTTTGGATTTCATAAAAAAGATCAACTAGATTTAAGTCAGCACGATTTTGCTAAAATTACGGCTCAATTACGTAAAGACAGCAAGCAGCTAGCTAAGGCTCAAAAACAATTTGGTAAATTAGTGAAAAACTATCCCATCAAAAAAGAAACTTCAAAAGATACTTCCACATCTAAACAAAAATGATAAAGGAGCCATTATGCAGGACAACTGGACCCAATTTCAGATTTTAACCACAGCAGAAAATTTTGAGTTAGTATCAAATGCCTTAATTATTAACCATGTTACAGGAATTGAAACATTAGCAAATAATGAGGGCTTAGCAGTTTATTTGCCCGCTTCACAACTAAGCGTTACTTGGCAGCAAAACCTACGCAAAACTCTTCAAGATTTGGGATTAAACGCCGCCGATTATCACTTCAATGTGCTATCTAATGTGGACTTACATTGGGGGAAAAATTGGGCGCCTTTTTATAAACCAGTCTTTATATCTCATTTTATGTCTATTATTCCTCGTTGGCAAAAAAAGTCTCTAGAAGGTCCTTATGATATCTTTATGGATCCACAAGAGGCTTTTGGTAGTGGGGAGCACGCTACTACTAAGCTATGTTTGCAAGCATTAGAATTATTCGTCTCTCAGCAGAAGTCATTAATTGATGTGGGCACTGGTACAGGAATTTTAGCTATTGCTGCTTGTAAATTAGGCATTCGCCAGCTTTGGGGAACAGATATTTCTTCTAAAGCAGTAGCAGTTGCTCAAGAAAATTTTCAATTTAATTGTCCCCAGGCCAAATTTGCCGTCCAAACTGGTTCACTTTTAACTGATTTATCACAAAAAGCTGATATTATTACTGCAAATATGCTAGAAGAGCCTATACGTCAACTTATTCCCCAATTAAATAATCATCTCAATTCTAAAGGGCTGGTGATTATTTCTGGGATTTTGGCTGAACATACTTTGTCAATACAAGAGCTTTTACAACAAGAAGGATTCCAAATTTTACAGTCCAGTTTTACCCAAGGCTGGGGCTGTATAGTCGGACAAAAGGAGAAATAAATGCAGCAAATTTTTGTTGAACGAGAATTGACTGCCCAAACCCAGCTGACTTTAAGTGGCGAGCAATATCGGCATTTAATTAAAGTCTTACGCTTACAGCTTCATGATAATTTTTGGATTGTAGATAAAAAGCAACAGACTTTTCAAGCGCAAATCACCATGATTAATAGTAGTAATTTTCAGGTGCAGTTACAAGCCACAACGCGGCCCTTGGCAGAATTGCCAGTTGCGGTGACTATTATTTGTGCTTTATCTAAAAAAGATAAAGTTGATTGGATTACCCAAAAAGCTACCGAATTAGGAGCAAAGCAAATTATCTTTTTTCAATCACGTTACTCTATTATGAAATGGCCGCCGAAGGCTGTCTCTAAGAAATTATTACGTCTGAACCAAATTGCTGTCAATGCGGCACAGCAAGCTCATCGTTTAATGGTTCCCACAGTTACTTATTATTCTTCGCTAAAGCAGTTGTTGGTTCAAGAATCAGCTGATTATCAATTAGTAGCTTATGAAGAAGATGCTAAGCATAATGAAAATCAAAATTTGACTGCAGTATTACAACAATTACACTCCCAACAGTCATTAAGTTGTTTATTTGGACCTGAAGGTGGTTTAGCAGTTGAAGAAATTCAGCAATTGAGGCAAAATGGGTATAATACTTGCGGATTGGGACCACGAATTTTACGGGCCGAGACTGCGCCGCTTTATTTTTTAAGTGTCGTATCATATCAAACGGAATTAGATAAGGATTGTAAAAATTGAAAACACGAATATTAAAATTTTGGCATTCAAGGTACAGCAAAATTATCTTTGTAGCATTATTGATTGCGGTCACATTACCGCTTATTGCTACTAGTTTTCATTTGGGGAAATCCTGGCGGATAGGCTTTTTGTTTTTAATTGTTAATATTACAGTTTCTATCATTATGGGACGTTGGATTAAAAAGCAGCAGCAGCCTAAGTGGACTTTTGCCATATTTCCCGGTGCATTTTTGTTATTAGTTTTAATTCGCTATACTTTAAGCATTTATGTGTACTTATTTACTATTTTATATGGCTTAATTGAATATTTAGCTTTTATTTTGACTAAAAATAATTAAAATAGTTATAAAGTATTCAGATAATGTCAGGTTGAATGATATTATCAACTCAAGAAAAGTACTAGGAACTGTTTTGTGCCAGTGTAATTGTCATCACCAATAAGAAAATTTGAATTCAATCTGATTGTATTTTTAGGAGAGCGGGTGAAAGGATGTCTAAAGAAAAAATTTATACAGCCCAAGAAGTTTTTGATTTATGTGCAACATATATGAATGAACGTCACATCGAATATATTAAAAAGGCTTATGAAATGGCTGCTTATGTTCATCGTGACCAAAAACGAGCTTCTGGAGAACCTTATATTATTCATCCCGTCCAAGTAGCAGCAATTTTGGCTAATTTAAAAATGGATCCGGATACGATTTCGGCCGGTTTTTTACATGATGTAGTCGAAGATACTAATATTATTTCTGAAGATATACGCGAACTTTTCGGCAATGACGTGGCTAATATTGTAGAAGGTGTAACTAAGATTTCAAAATACAAATACAAGTCACACCAACAATTATTGGCAGCTAACCATCGTAAAATGCTCTTGGCTACTGCTCAAGATATGCGGGTTATCATGGTTAAATTGGCAGACCGTTTGCATAACATGCGTACCTTGCAGCATTTGCGTCCTGATAAGCAGCGGCGAATTGCCAATGAGACTTTAGAAATTTATGCTCCTCTGGCAGACCGTTTAGGAATCAGTACTATTAAATGGGAGCTTGAAGATCTATCCTTGCGCTATCTTAATCCTCAGCAGTACTATCGGATTGTTCATTTAATGAATTCAAAGCGGGCCCAGCGGGAAGAATATATTCAAGCAGCAGTCAAAGAAGTACAAAAAAATATTGATCAATTACACATTAAATATGATATTAGCGGTCGTGCTAAACATATTTATTCTATCTATAAAAAAATGGTCGAAAAACATAAGCAATTTGAGGAGCTTTATGACCTTTTGGCAATTCGGATTATGGTAAATACAGTCCGAGACTGTTATGGTGTACTGGGAAATATTCATGCCAAATGGAAACCTATACCGGGTCGTTTCAAAGATTACATTGCTGTTCCTAAAGTTAATGGTTATCAATCCTTGCATACAACAGTTATTGGTCCTCAAGGACGTCCTTTAGAAGTGCAAATTCGTACTTATAAGATGCATGAAGTGGCTGAATATGGGGTGGCTGCTCATTGGGCCTATAAAGAAGGCAAAAAAGAAAAGGTTAACCTTGATAGCAATGACCATCAAATTGATGTTTTCCGAGAAATCATGGAAATACAAGAAGAATCTTCTACGGATGCCGATTTTATGGAAAATATTAAGGGTGATGTTTTTTCCGATCGTGTATATGTATTTACACCTAAGGGTGAAGTCTTAGAATTGCCTAAGGGTGCAGTACCCATCGACTTTGCTTATCAAATTCATACTGAAGTCGGTAATCATACAATTGGGGCTAAGGTTAATGGTAAAATTGTCCCCCTAGATTATAAATTGCGCAATGGTGATATTGTAGAATTGCTCACTCAATCTAATGCTTCTCCCAGTCGCGACTGGGAAAATCTTGCCTATACAACACGGGCCCGCAATAAAATTAAGCGCTACTTTAAAAGTGTTGATCGGCAAAAAAATATTGACACAGGACGCAGTAAGCTGGAACGTGAATTATTAGATCGCAATTTGGCTCCTAAAAATTACCTTAATAAAAAAGCCTTGCAGACTGTATTAGATCGTTATAACTTTGCTACGGAAGAAGAATTGTTAGCCGCTGTGGGTTATGGTGCAGTTTCGGTAATTGGAGTTGTTAACCGCCTAACAGAAGCCGAGCGTCAACAAGCCGAACAACAGAAAAAAGCAGAATATGAAGAAAAAATCATGCATGATGACTCAAACAAGGACGATACTAGTGCTGATCATCATGATACAGTTATTGAAACTGATGACCGTGAAATTCATATTCAAGGTGTGGAGAATTTATTGATCCATATGGCCAAATGCTGTACTCCTATTCCTGGTGATAAAATCGTAGGTTATATTACTAAAGGCCGCGGTGTAACAATTCATCGCGATAATTGTCCAAATATTCAAGATGAAAGTCAGACTAGTCGCTTGATTGAAGCTAGCTGGGGAAATGTCTATAATCACCAATATTTGGTTAGATTAGAGATATTTGGCTTTAACCGCAATGGATTATTAAATGACATTTTGCAGGTTGTTAATAAGCAAACTAATATGCTCAATGATGTTAACGGTCGCATGGATCATGATCGTATGGCACATGTTTCTCTAACTGTCGGAGTACGTAATTTGGAACATTTAAAAGATATCATGACTAAAATTAATAACATTCCTGATGTTTATGATGTTAAGCGCGTAATTAATTGAGGTAAATTTATGAAAGTAGTTTTACAACGAGTTAGTCAAGCTAGTGTCAAAATTGAGCAAAAAACTGTTGCTCAAATTAGTGCTGGTGTTTTACTTTTAGTTGGCTTTGGCCAAGGTGATACAAGTGAGGCAGTGGATTATTTAGCTCAAAAAATTGTTAAAACCCGTATTTTTGCAGATGATAATGGTAAAACTAATCTAGCTATCAAAGATCTTCAAGGTCAAGTTTTATCTGTTTCACAATTTACCCTTTATGCCAATACCAAAAAGGGAAATCGCCCTAGTTTTACGGAGGCCTTAGAACCTAAGGCCGCCCAAAAATTATATGAATTATTTAATCAACGTTTAGCACAAGCAGGTTTATCGGTACAGACTGGAGTTTTTGGTGCCGATATGCAAGTTGAACTAATTAATGATGGTCCATTAACTATTATTTATGAGAGGTAAAAGTATTGATGCAATTGCGTAATGCAATTTGGGATTTTGATGGAACTTTAGCTGATACTTATGATGTTATTTTGGCGAGTTTGCAGGCAACTTTGCAGCATTTTAATTACGACGCTGGAGACCGACAAGAATTATATCGTTTTATTAAACTGCATTCGGTGAAAGCATATTTTCAGAAAGTGACACCACCAGCGTCTTTTGCGCAAATTTTTCAATATCATCAACAATTAGATCATCAATCCCAAAATCAAGTGCAGTTATTGCCTGGTGCGACCACCGTACTACGAGAAATTATTCAAAAGGGCGGTCACAATTATTTGTGGACTCACCGTGATGACTTAGTATTAGAAATTCTTGAAAGGCAACATATTAGGCAGTACTTTACAGCAGTGATTAGCAGTCAGCAGCATTTCGAGCGAAAACCCAGTCCTCAGGCTTTAAATTATTTGGTCCAAACTTATAATTTAAAGCCGGATGTTAGTGCGATGATAGGTGATCGTGCCTTAGATATTCAAGCTGGGAAAAATGCTGGATTACAGACGATTTATTATGATGTTGATAATTTTCATGATAGCAACGGTGCCGATCAGATAGTTACTCAATTACCCCAGATTATCAATTTTTTCTAGGTGTTTAATAACTATTATGACTAGGAGAATAAAATATTAAAAATGTTCACAAGTGTTTGGGCTAAATTCTCAGACACTTTGTGAACATTTTTAATTGGGATTTTATTTAAAATAGTTAATAAGTCCTTGTAAAATACTGTTTGCCAGTTGCTGGCGATAAACCGCACTAGTAATTTGTTTATGATCCTTTTTATTATTAATATAACCCGCTTCAATTAAGACTGCTGGCTGTTCATTTTCTCTAGTTACTTCAAAATCGCCAAAACGTACGCCCCGACTTGGTAAAGGCAGGTGCTGAAACTGTTTTTGCAGACTTTGGGCTAATGGCTGGTCTTTTTTATCAGAGTAGTAATAAGTTGTAATTCCACTAGCCTTGGTTTTTTCTGAAGTTGAATCAAAATGTAGACTAATAAAGGCATCGGCATTTAACTTATTCGCAATCCGGGCGCGAGACGCCAAGTCAACATCCTGATCATTACTGCGCGTTAAAATCACATTAGCTCCGGCTTGTTCTAATAATTTTTTCAAGCGGCGCGCAGTGTCTAAGGTATAATTTTTTTCGTATTGTTTCTGGTTATTAGCCAAGGCCCCAGTATCACTGCCACCATGGCCTGGATCGAGTACAATAGTGGCTTCAGATAGTTTAGTTGCTGCACTTTTAACTGCATGTTTGGAGCTAGAAATAGATACAAGCCAACTAGCAATATAGCCAGTTTCTCCTGAATTAAGCTTAACTTTATAAAAATCTCCCTCTTTACCTAGATAAGGTAGAGTGGTTTGATCGGTAATATGAGCAACAATATGACTTTGAGGATTAGGACGCGCAAAAATTTTAGTATTATTTTGTAAAGTAGTTACAGAGCGAATATTAAGGTTTTGGTTGCGATTATTTGTAATATTATGTGCAACTTTGTCCGTAATAATTAATTCAGAATTAGGAATCCAACCAACAGTGTTATTGAACAAAATTTGGCTCCAGTTATTTTGAGTATAAACAATATTAACTTTTTGTAGTTGTGATAAAGTTCCTAAAACTTCAGCGTTACGGTGGGGATATTTTTGAACATTAGTATTGGCAGCTTTAATGACCCCTACAGTATTACTAGAGGTATTAGCATCGTCATTATTGATTAACCAACTTGCAACCCAGCCAATTTTGTCTCCGGCCAAGCGTACTTGATACCATTGGTTTTTCTCACTAAGAATGGTTAAGGTTTGTCCACGTTTGACACGAGTTAGGGTTTCATAAGAAAGGCTGGGACCCAGACGGACATTTAAAAAATTAGCTTTCACAACAACTTGATTGGCTTGAGCCGCTGCCAATGTTGAAATACATGAGCAAGCAACCAAAATAGTAATTGCAATGTAAAGAAAACGTTGATGATTTTTTTTTCGAATATGACTGCGACGCAATTCCATGAATATAACATCCCATTTAATTTAAACTTAACTACTATCTTATAATAATTGAATGCAAATAGCTATCTTAATTAAGCCTTGACTTTAAAGTTGATGATGGTAATTTATAAGTAATGTTATGTATTATCTGACTATCAGTTTTATCTTGCAACTAAATTATGATTATTAAAATTACTATATTTTCTCAAGTTATGATTTACTTAATTAGGAGGTCGAGACAAAATTGGTTGTCGTAGGCCTCAATTTTTTGTGATTTTTACTGGGGTGAATGGTAAGATTTATAAGTAAATCAGTCTTAGAATTATTGAAGGAGGAACCAAGTTGCGGTATCAAAAATTAAAGGGTATGGTCGATATTCTTCCTGGTGAAAGTGAACATTGGCAATACCTTGAGGCAATTGCCCAGCAAGTTTTTAGTAATTATCAATATCATGAAATTCGAACACCAATTTTAGAGCAGTATGATGTTTTTGCTCGTTCCTCTGGTGATAGTTCAGATATTGTATCCAAAGAAATGTATGACTTTGAAGATAAAGGCCACCGTCATGTAGCTTTACGCCCGGAAGGAACAGCCGGTGTAGTACGGGCTTTTGTTGAAAATAAATTGTTTGGGCCTGATCAAACTCATCCATATAAAGTATGGTATAAAGGACCTATGTTTCGTTATGAGCGCCCGCAGTCTGGTCGGCAACGGCAATTTCATCAAATAGGGGTTGAGGCTTTAGGCAGTGATCGTCCCGAACTAGATGTTGAAACAATTGTTATGGCGTGTGACTTTTTGAAAAAATTAGGCTTAGTTGACTATAAAATTGTTATTAACACCTTAGGAGATCAGCCTACACGCAAGGCTTATCATGAAGCCTTAATTTCTTATTTGACACCTTTAAAAGCAGAGTTGAGTGCGGATTCTCAAGAACGGCTGGAAAAAAATCCTTTACGAATTTTGGATAGTAAAGATGAACACGATCAAGAATTAGTTGCTAATGCACCTTCAATTTTAGATTACTTGACATCTGCGGCTCAAGATCATTTTCAGCAAGTCCAACAACTACTGAAAGCCTTAGATATCGACTACCAAATAGATTCTAATATGGTGCGGGGATTAGATTATTATAATCATACAATTTTTGAGATTATGTTGACTAGTCCGGCCTTTGGTAATAAGGAAATGACTTTAATTGCCGGAGGTCGTTATAATGGCTTAGTAGAAGAATTAGGAGGCCCGCAAGTAGCTGGTGTTGGTTTTGGTATGGGTGTTGAGCGTTTATTACTAGTTTTAGAGCAACAACAAAATTCTTTGCCAACATTATCACGTCCAGATATTTATTTAGTGGCTGTTGATGAGCAAACTTCTTTAGCTGTTTCTAAATTGTTAGCACAATTGCGCTGGCAGGGAATTTCTGCAGAACGCGATTACCTCGGCAAAAAAGTAAAGGCTCAATTTAAGCAGGCCGATCGGCTCCAGGCAAGGTTTACCTTAACGATTGGTGAACAAGAATTGGAACAGCAACAGGCACAATTAAAAAGAATGCAGGATGGTCAGCAAACAACTGTTGATCTATCTAATCTAGCAGATCTCATTGCAAAGATTAAAAAGGGGTAAAAAATGCAAAGAACTAATTATTGTGGTTTAATCACAGAAAAATATATCAATCAAACAGTAACCCTAGCGGGTTGGGTGCAGAAAAAGCGTAATTTAGGTAATTTGATTTTTGTAGATTTAAGAGACCGCGAGGGTATTGTTCAATTAGTTTTTAGTCAAGACCGCGGACAACAAGCGTTTATTGATGCAGCTAAATTACATTCAGAAGATGTTATTAGCATTCAAGGTCAAGTAGTTGCTCGCTCAGAGGCTACAATTAATGAACAAATGGCTACTGGTCATGTGGAAGTTGAAGTTCAGCAATTAGAAATTTTAAATACTGCCAAAACTGTACCTTTTAATATTGAAGATCAGGTGGAAGCTACAGAAGATACCAAGTTGAAATATCGGTATTTGGATTTAAGGCGGCCGGAAATGCAACGGGCAATTCGAATTCGTGCCAAAATAACTTCAGCAGCACACCAATATTTAGATAATAATGGTTTTATTGACATTGAAACACCAGATTTAGCCAAATCTACTCCTGAAGGCGCGCGGGATTATTTGGTTCCTTCTCGGGTTTATCCGGGTAGTTTTTATGCTTTGCCGCAATCACCGCAATTATTTAAGCAATTATTAATGGGGGCTGGATTTGATAAATATTATCAAATTGCTCGTTGTTTTCGTGACGAAGATTTACGTGGTGATCGTCAACCCGAATTTACTCAAATTGATTTAGAGACTAGTTTTTTAAGTGCTCAACAAATTCAAGATTATACCGAAGGCTTAATTGCTCAAGTTATGCATGATGCTATGGGTATTGATGTTAAATTACCATTCCCACGTATTACTTGGAATGAGGCCATGGATCGTTTTGGCTCGGATAAGCCTGATACTCGTTTTGGTATGGAACTACAAGATTTGAGTGAAATTTTTCAAGATAGTGATTTTAAAGTCTTTAAAAATGCGGTTGCTAATGGCGGACAAGTTAAGGCCATTGTGGTCAAAAATGCTGCCAACCAATATTCTCGTAAAAATATTGATGCCCAACAGGACTATATCAAGCGTTTTGGCGCTCAAGGATTATCTTGGTTTAAAGTTAAACAAGGCCAATTTAATGGTCCGGTCGCCAAATTTGTCCAAGATAAGATGCAAGTTTTGCAGCAGCGTTTAGCATTAGCAGACAATGATTTAGTTTTATTGGTAGCTGCTTCTAAAAAAGTTTGTGCTGATTCATTGGGCTATTTGCGGAAATATTTTGCCAAAGAATTGCATTTATATGATGAAAATCAATATAACTTTTTATGGGTTGTGGATTGGCCGTTATTTGAATATGATGAAGGTATTCATCGCTGGATTGCGGCCCATCATCCTTTTACCATGCCCAATGAAGAAGATTTGGATTTGTTAGAGACCAATCCTCATCAAGCCCATGCTCAAAGTTACGATATTGTTTTGAATGGGTATGAATTAGGTGGCGGTTCAATCCGTATTCACAAGCGATCCATTCAAGAAAAAATGTTTAAGGCTTTAGGTTTTACCAAAGAGAGAGCTGAGAAGCAGTTTGGCTTTTTATTGGAAGCTTTGGATTATGGTTTTCCACCACATGGTGGTTTAGCAATTGGCTTAGATCGCTTTGCAATGTTGCTAGCACATCGCCAAAATATTCGAGATGTGATTGCCTTTCCAAAGAACTCCAAGGCTACAGAGCCAATGATGCAAGCACCATCGACAGTTTCACAACAGCAATTAGACGATTTAGATATTGAAATACAAAAATAGCATATTTAACCCCAAACACTCCTAAATTAGTTAAACTTTACTAAGTAAGGGAGTGTTTTTTATGTATGAAAAAGAAAAAGAACAATTAACACCAGAACAATATGAAGTAACACAAAAAAACGGCACGGAGGCGCCTTTTAAAAATCAATATGATAACTTTTTTGAGCCGGGTATTTATGTTGATATTGTTAGTGGAGAGGCTTTATTTGCTTCAACAGCAAAGTACAATTCAGGCTGTGGTTGGCCAGCATTCACGCGGCCATTGGGTGATCTGATTCAAAAAAGCGATCATCGCTTAGGAATGCAGCGGACTGAAGTTCGCAGTCCTAAAGCTAATTCTCATTTGGGGCATGTTTTTAATGATGGTCCTCAAGAAGAAGGTGGGCTACGTTATTGTATTAATTCAGCCTCTTTAAAGTTTATTCCTAAAGCCAAAATGCAAGAATTGGGTTATGGGGAATATTTAAAGTTTGTTCAAACTCCACATTCTCCGTCCGCAAAACCTTAACTTTGTGTTAAAGTATGTAACGGAATAAATTTATAAAGGATTAGATTATATTTATGAATGAAATAGAAAAAATCATAAAGCGCCACCAAAATCTGACGAAATTGTCATTTGCTCTAATCTATGCTTTATGTGTTTCCGTTGCAGTGAACGTTTTTTGGACACCAGGTAAAATTTATGGTTCTGGTGTCACTGGTTTAGCACAGTTGGTTTCTACAATTAGTCAGCGGTGGTTGCCATGGACAATTAGTGTGCCGTTTTTATATGCAGCATTCAATTTGCCCTTGTTAATTTTGTCTTGGAAAAAAATCGGTCATGATTTTACCGTTTATACTATTGTGGCTGTTATTTTTTCGACAGCATTAATGCATATAATGCCCCCAATTCAGGTGAAATTTGATCCTATTATTTGTGCAGTTTTTGGGGGACTATTTAATGGTGTTGGCACTGGTTTAGCTTTAAAAAATGAATTATCTACTGGCGGTCTCGATATTATCAGTATTGTCTTACGAAAAAAAATCGGCAAAAGTGTCGGTTCTATTAATATTGCCTTTAATATCTTAGTTGTCTTAGGTGCTGGCTGCCTTTTTGGCTGGGTACAAGCTTTATATACCATTTTAAGTATTTTTGTGAATGGACGTGTTATTGACAGCCTTTATACTCGTAATCAAAAATTGCAAGTTATTATTGTCACTTCACACCCAGATAAGGTTATCCAGAAAATTCAAGATGAAATGCGCCGGGGAATTACAATTATTCATGATGTTGAAGGTGCTTATCAGCATTCATCCAAAACAATGTTATTTACTGTGATTTCGCAATATGAATTACCGTTATTTCGCTTGGCTTTACATTGTTCGGATCCGTATGCTTTTGTGAGTATAACCGAAGCTAAATTAATCATGGGACGATTTTATCAAGAGCATATTTATTGATGGAGGAAGATATGATTTTAGGCTGTCATGTAAGTATGAAGGAACCAAAAATGCTTTTGGGTTCGGCTCAACAAGCTGTAAGTTTTGGTGCTAATACTTTGATGATTTTTACTGGTGCTCCTCAAAATACGCATCGTAAGCCCCTTGACCAGATGAATATTTCCGCAGCTCATCAATATTTAAAGCAACATCAGATCCATCATTTATTGGGGCACGCTCCTTATATTATTAATCTTGCGAATAATAAAGATGAAGCCAAGTATCATTTTGCAATTGATTTTTTAAAAGCTGAAGTGCATAGATGTGATGCCTTAGGGATAGAAGCTGTTAGTTTGCATCCAGGTGCTCATGTCGGATTAGGAGTAGATGTAGCAATTAAAGCTATTGCAGCTGGTTTAGATGAGATCTTAAAAACTAGGCCACAAGTGCATATTGCTTTAGAAACAATGTCGGGAAAGGGAACTGAAGTAGGAACCACTTTTTCGCAATTAGCACGAATCATTGATCAAACTCCCCATAATGATAACTTATCTGTGACTTTGGATACTTGTCACCTTAATGATGCTGGTTATGACGTCAAACAAGATTTTGATGGAGTTTTAAGGGAATTTGATCAAATTATTGGTTTACAACGTTTGGCTATGATTCATTTGAATGATTCTAAAAATCCACTGGGTGCACATAAGGATCGTCATGCCAATATTGGTTTTGGGACCATTGGTTTTGCAGCCTTGAATTATGTCTGTCATCATCCTCAATTAACTGCAATTCCTAAAATTATGGAAACTCCGTATGTACCCTTATCTAGCAATCCTCATCATAAGCAAGCTCCCTATTTAGAAGAAATTAAAATGTTGCGTGCTCAAAAATTTGATAAAGAGCTGTTAAGGCGCTTAAGTATCCCATAGTTAACTGGAGATAATCTAATAAATAGCAGCAACAGCTTTGCAAATAAAATAAAAGTTATAAATGAGGAGAAATGTTTATATGAATTTATTTAAAGGTCAATACCAGCGGCTAGTAGTGATGATAGCGGTTTTTATTGCTACCTTTATGACTTCAGTGGAGGTAACGATTGTTACAACTGCTTTACCACAAATTATTAGTGAATTACATGGTTTAGCGTCGCAAAGTTGGATTATGAGTGCATATTTGTTAACTACAGCTATTACCACGCCTATTTATGGTAAATTAGCTGATAATATTGGACGTAAGCCAGTCTTTCAATGGGGTGTGGTGTTGTTCACTCTAGGATCACTTTTAAGCGGTTTGGCGGCTAATATTGAATGGCTCATTGCTGCGCGCTTGATTCAAGGAATTGGAGCCGGTGCTGTAATGCCCTTAACCTTTACGATAATTGCGGATTATTTTAGTTTTGAACAACGTGCCCAAGTTTTAGCAATGAACAATACCGCTTGGGCTCTGTCAGCTTTAATTGGCCCCTTATTAGGGGGATTTTTGGTGGATCAACTATCTTGGCACTGGGTCTTTTTTGTCAATGTACCGTTAGGCATTGTTGTACTAGTTCTAATTGCACTAGGATATTCTAAAAAGGAAACCATGCATTATTCTAAGCAGCTTACCTTAGATTGGCAGGGAATTACTTTTTTGACAATTAGTTTGTTGTGTATTTTGTTAGCTGCGCAAAATTTAAATCGAAATGTGCTAATAGCGAGCTTTTTGTTAATAATAGCCTTTATAGCATTATGGCTATTATTTAGAGTAGAGCACCGCAGTGCTGATCCTTTAATTAATCCGCAAATGTTTGCTAATAAAACTTTTACCGTACAAGTAGTTACTACCATGCTGTTAAGTGGCGTTTTAATTTCTTATCAGATTTATTTTCCAATTTGGCTGCAATCGATTTATCATTTTCCTGCGGCCAGAGCTGGTATGGTTGTGAGTTCGAGCTCAATCATGTGGTTAGTAGCTTCATTTTTTGTGGGCAGTTTGATAAGCCGCTTTGTACCTAAACAAATAGCTATTGTTATTGTAATTGCAGAATTAATTTTTTATGGTATGTTAATCGCAGCTACGCCTAACTTTCCAGCTTGGATGTTTTATGTGATTGCTGCAGTAAATGGTACTGGCATGGGGATAGTTATTAGTATGAACACGATCTTAGCACAGCATTTAGTGGCTTCGGATTTAGTAGGTTCAGCAAGCGGCATGATTACTTTGGGACGTTCCTTAGGACAAACTTTAATGACCGGAATTTATGGAGCAGTGTTCAATCTTTTATTAGCTCTTAATCGGGGTAATGTTGCGATGAGTACACTCAATCATGCAGTAAGTGCAACACATTTTCAGCAAATTAAAAATCAAGCCTTAGTTAGTCACATTTTATTAAGTGGCTTGCATGCTGTTTTTGGAGTGGTTGTCCTTCTTTTAGTGTTAGTTTTGATTTTTAATATTAAAGATCCTAACCGTAAAATTATTAAATAGCTTGGATAACAAGATATACTTTTGATTTTTCAATAAAAATCTATTTAAAAAGCACTGAGAATAAATTATCATTCTCAGTGCTTTTCTATAATAATGGGTTAGAATAATGCCTTAATCAAATTTTTTCAGCCACGCATTTAAGGTCTGACAATATAGCTCATGTTCATCAATAAAGGGCATGTGGCGGCTATGAGCAAATAATTTCCAAGTTGCCTTGGGTAGATGATCAAACATCGTTTTGGCAATTAGCGGAGTACATAAGTCGTTAGTGCCACTCGTAATTAAAGTGGGAATTTTAATTTGAGACAATTTTTGAGTATAATCATAATCTTTTAAAGTACCAGTAGGTGTATATTCATTCGGTCCCCAAGCGGTCAGATATGATTGTTGGCCCTGTATTTTTGGCCGCCTTAGTGCTGAAAATTTTTGCTCTGTAGCTTTATCAATCGCATGCAACTGCATAAAGTGTTGATTGGCCTGTACATAGGCTGGATTTTGATAGTCTCCTGTTAATTCAGCTTGGCTAATAGCTTGTTGATCTTGCGAGCCCATAAACTTAATTAAACGATGCTGTTCTTGAGCCCATAATTGTGCTGAAGATAAGGTGCTGGATAAAATTAAACTTTTAATCCCCTGGGGATGGTAGTCACATAGATAAATGATAGCTAACATTCCACCCCAAGATTGCCCTAAAAGATGGATTTGATTTAAATGTAATTGCTCACGTAGATTTATTAGCTCTTGAACCCAAGTTTGAGGCTGCCACAATTTCTGTACAGAAGGTTGTGATGATTGGCCACAGCCTAATTGGTCATACATGATGATTTGACGGCCATCTTGAGCTAATTTATCCAGCACTTCAAAATAATTATGTGTAGAACCAGGGCCTCCATGTAATAGTAATAAGGGCGTTTTGTGTGTCTGAGGCGCACCTACAATTCGATAAAATGTTTGATAGTTATTAAATTTTACAAAACCAGTTTTGATATTCATAGTTACTTTCTTTACATCATATTCAAGTTTAAACGATTTTCAATGATTGCAGCGGTTTCTTCAATGGACTTATTGGCTACATTAATGACTAAACAGCCTAATTTTTGATAGAGATCATTGGCATATTTCAATTCAGCTTGAATTTTTTGCGTATCTGAATAATTAGTAGTAGCCTGAAGTCCATAAGAAATCATGCGTTGTTGGCGAATTTGCTGCAAAACTTCTTCGTCAGTAGTTAAGCCCACGATTTTTTTAGGGTCAACTTGCCATAATTCTTTAGGAAGCTGCACTGATGGTACTAGTGGTAAGTTGGTAACTTTAATTTTTTGATTAGCCAAGAAAAAGGAAAGTGGAGTTTTAGATGTGCGTGAAATGCCTAAAAGCACAACATCAGCTTCTAGCATACTCTTAGGATTTTTACCATCATCATTTTCAGCTGCAAAATCAATAGCTTTTATCCGATCGAAGTATTGTGAATTTAGTTTTCGCGCAGCACCAATTTCGTGAGAGGCTGTTTGCTGGGTAAAGTTTTCAATTTCTTTTTAGAATGGATTTAAAATATCAAATGCTAAGACTTGATGTTTTTGCTGTAATTGTTTAACAATTGGGTCATATTCCGGATTGTTTAAAGTATAAAATACAATTGCGTGGTCTTTTTGCGCTTGCACAAAAATATCTTGTAAAGTCTGGATATTTTTAATGAAAGAAAAACGTTTTTGCTCAATTTCAAGTTTTGGAAATTGTGCTAACATCGAGCGTGAAAAAATAGTTGCTGTTTCTCCAGATGAGTCCGAAATGGCATAAATTATCTGTTTCATAGTGGTTATCCTCCCTAATTTAAACTTAAAATATCATTTTTATAAAAAAAAAGCTACCAAAACTCGTGAATTATTGTTTCAACTTGGAAATTGTTTTGTTATACTATATAAGAACTGTTGCAACAAACAGTTACGTAACTAATCGGAAGGAGGGATATCATATGGCTAAGACAGTTGTTCGTGAGAACGAGTCTCTTGATGATGCTCTTCGTCGGTTTAAACGTTCTGTTTCTAAGAGTGGTACTCTTCAAGAATATCGCAAACGTGAGTTTTATGAGAAGCCGAGTGTCAAGCGCAAATTAAAATCTGAAGCTGCCCGTAAGCGTAACAAGAAGAGGAAAAGACGTTAAGATTGAGGAGTGATTTTTGATGTCCCTCACTAATCGATTAATGACAGATTTAAAGTCCGCAATGAAAAGTCATGATAAAACGGCTCTATCTGTTATCAGAATGCTTAAATCAGCTTTAATGAATAAAAAGATTGAACTTGGGCATGAATTGAATTCAGATGAAGAACTCCAAGTAGTAGTTTCTCAGATGAAACAGCAAAAAGATTCTTTGGCTGAATTTCAAAAAGCTGACCGAGAAGATCTCGTGGCCGATACTAAAGCACAAATGCAAGTATTAAGCCAATATATGCCTCAACAATTATCTGAAACTGAAGTTCAACAGATTGTTCAAACAACTGCAGAAAAGATTGGTGCAACTTCCAAGGCGGACTTTGGTAAGTTGATGAAGGCAGTCATGCCGCAGGTTAAAGGAAAAGCTGACGGTTCTTTAGTTAACCACATGGTTAAAGATTTGTTGCAGTAAGAAGGTTGGGACACAATAAAGTCCCAGCCTTTTATTTTACATACAATGGTATTAAAATATTGCTGATAATTAATGACAGGAGCAGATGTGTTTGACAAAAACAACAACCAAGTCTTTTAAGCTATTTAATAATGAAGATGCCGTGATTTTTGGAATTAATGATGCTAACTTAAACTTACTAGCTGAACAGTTTCAAATTAGTGTGCATCCTTTTGGTGATCGTGTAGATTTACAGGGTGCACCACAAGAAGTTAGTTTAGTAGCGTCTATTTTAAAACACCTAACTAATTTACTGCATTCGGGTATTCAGATTGGTCAAGCTGATGTTATTAGTGCTGCCCAAATGGCTCAAGAAGGTAAACTAGATTATTTTGAGGATTTATACAATGAAGTCATAATTACTGATGCCAAGGGCCATCCTGTCCGGGTGCGAAATTTGGGACAACGGCAGTATATTCAAACCATTAAACATCATGATATTACTTTTGGTATTGGCCCTGCTGGTACGGGCAAAACTTATTTAGCAGTTGCAATGGCCGTAGCTGCATTAAAAAAGAGTCAAGTACAGCGGCTAATTTTAACCCGCCCAGCAGTAGAAGCTGGGGAAAATTTAGGCTTTTTGCCTGGTGATTTGAAAGAAAAAGTTGATCCCTATCTGCGGCCAATTTATGATGCTTTATATGCAATTATGGGTCGTGAACACACTAACCGTCTCTTGGAACGGGGAGTAATTGAGATTGCTCCATTAGCTTATATGCGAGGACGGACATTAGATGAAGCTTTTGTTATTTTAGATGAAGCTCAAAATACCACCCAGGAACAGATGAAGATGTTTTTAACTCGGTTAGGTTTTAATTCGCAAATGATTGTTAATGGAGATTTAACTCAGATTGATTTACCACGGCATTCTCGTAGTGGTTTATTACAAGCTCAAGAGATTTTGCGCCACCTACCTCATATAGGTTTTGTTGATTTTCAAGCCAGTGATGTAGTGCGTCATCCGGTAGTTGCCGAAATTATTAAAGCTTATGCTCAAAAAACAAAGGAGTAATCCATGGATTTAACAATTTATGATGAGCACCATTTAATCGATGAACAGCATTTAGAATTAGCTCGCAAACTATTTGCTTATGGTGCACAAAAAATTAATTTACCAGAAAATACTGAAGCTTCGATTACTTTTTGTAGTGTGGAACGAATTCACGAAATTAATCGGCAATATCGCCAAACTGATCGTCCTACTGATGTTATTAGCTTTGCTTTAGAAGATGGAGATGATGATGGTATCAGTACGTTAGAGTTAGAGCAGGAATTTGGCGTACCCCGCAATATTGGCGATTTATTTATTTGTCCAGAAGTTGTTCAAAACCATGCCCAAGAATATGGTCATAGTTTTGAACGGGAATTTGGGTATACAGTTGTTCATGGTTTGCTGCATTTATCCGGATATGACCATATTCAGCCCGAAGACGCCAAAAAGATGTTTGCTTTACAAGAGGAAATACTCGACAATTTTGGATTGGAACGGTAGGAATAAAAATGATACCACAAGACTTATATCAAGCAGCTACGAACATGCTCACACGAGCTTATGCGCCATATTCTCATTTTCCTGTAGGGGCAGCCTTGTTAGACGCTAATGGTCAAATTTATACAGGCTGTAATATAGAAAATGCCGCTTACGGCGCAACTAATTGTGCTGAAAGAACAGCCCTTTTTACAGCAATAGCAGCTGGTCAAAGAGATTTTGCGGCTTTATTAATTACTGGTAAGACTAAGGATGTAATTTGGCCATGTGGCACCTGTCGGCAAGTAATTAGTGAATTTTGTTCACCGCAAATGCCCGTTTACTTAACAAATCAAAATAACCAAGTACAAAAAATTACGGTAGCACAATTGCTGCCAGGAGCTTTTAGTGCGGAGGATTTAAATTATGAAAGATAATTTTCGTTCGGGATTTGTCGCTATTATTGGAGAACCTAACGTTGGAAAATCTACATTTATGAATCGGATATTGGGTAGTGAGATTTCTATTATTTCTCCAAAGGCACAAACAACCCGAAATAAAATTCAAGGTATTTATACTAATGAGGATGAACAAATTGTTTTTTTAGACACTCCGGGAGTTCATAGTCCAAAAAATAGCTTGGATAAATATATGGATACAGCGGCATTTTCAGCTTTAAAAGATGTAGATGTAGTAATGTTTATGGTCAGTGCTGCTGATAAAATCAGTGATAATATTAAAAATATTATTGCTAAATTACAAACTAGCAAGTTACCAGTTTTATTAGTTATTAATAAGATTGATTTAGTGCATCCTGATGATTTATTGCCGCTAATTGAACAATACAATTCTTTATTGGAATTTAAAGAGACTTTTCCAATTTCGGCTACTCAAGGTAATAATGTTGCCGAATTAATGGCGGCTATTGCTCAGTATTTGCCACAAGGTCCGCAATATTATCCAGAAGATCAATTAACCGATCATCCTGAATATTTTGTGGTTGGTGAGATTATTCGCGAAAAAATTTTGGAATTGACGCGTCAAGAGATTCCGCATTCAGTGGCGGTAATAGTTGAACAAATGAATCAGCGTATTAATGGCAAATTACAAGTAGAAGCAACTATTTATGTTGAGCGAGATAGCCAAAAGAAAATTTTAATTGGGCAAAAGGGCAGCATGATTAAAAACATTGGTATCCGCTCACGTGAAAAAATTGAGCGTCTCTTAGGAGAAAAAATCAATTTAAAATTGTGGATAAAAGTACAGAAAAACTGGCGTGATGATCCCCTCTTTTTATCTCGGGCAGGGTATTCTCTAAAGGACTTAAAATAATGACGTTGTTACGCAACCAAACATTTACCGGATTGGTATTGCGAACGCAAGATTATCATGATAATGACCAGCTAGTTTATTTATTTACAGATCGTTTTGGAATTATGACTTTTTTGCTGCGAGGAGTCAAAAAAGCAAAATCAAAAAAACGTTATCTAGCATTGCCTTTTACCTATGGCACTTATCAGGGCACTATTAACTCCAAAGGATTTTCCTATCTAGATGATGCTGTAAAAGTCCAGCAGTTTCAACACATTATTAATGATATTAAGTTAAACGCCTATGTCACTTATTTAGATGATCTAATATTGCGGGCTTTTGAAAGTGGTAAACCACAGTTAGTATGGTTTCAAAAAATCATTACAGCTACGACATTGATTGATAACGGATTAGATGCTGCTATTTTGACGAATATTTTGGAAGTGCAACTCTTGCAGCCATTAGGTGTAGCTCCCAACTGGCATAGTTGTGTAGTTGGTGGCGAATCTGCTGGGATTTTTGATTATTCACCGCTTTTAGGAGGTATTATTTGTTCACGTCATTGGGAACAAGATCCTCATCGGTTGCATCTACAGCCCAAGACAGTTGCTTATTTACGAATGTTTGCGCAATTGGATTTTTCTAAAATTGGCCGGATTGCTGTCAATCCAGGAACCAAAGCACAATTGCGCCAAACTCTTGATGTCATTTATCGTGATAGTGTGGGGATTTATCCCAAAAGTAAAAAATTTCTAGATCAAATGGATCATTGGCAAGTCTAGGTCTTGACACCTGATAAGAAGATGTCTTAGAATAGCTAAAGAGTTCAACAGCGAACGTGGATAGTGCAAGCACGTATTCATGATGGCAAAATGTTAATATAATTTAAATTAAGAGCAGGTTATTCCTGAAATAGGGTGGAACCGCGAGGATACTCGTCCCTATGCAATATTTAATATTGCATAGGGATTTTTTTGGAATAAATTAATATTTGACTGAATTTCAATTAACCTTATAAGGCTTTCAAAAGCTCTTATATAGGTAATAAAGTGAGGTAATGAAAGTGGTAAAAAAGTTAAATATTCAGGAAATGATTTTGACTTTACAAAAATTTTGGTCGGAAAAAGGCTGTATGTTAATGGAAGCCTATGATACGGAAAAAGGTGCCGGAACTATGAGTCCTTATACTTTCTTACGGGCAATTGGACCAGAGCCTTGGAATGCCGCTTATGTCGAGCCGTCACGGCGGCCTGCTGATGGGCGCTACGGGGATAATCCTAATCGTTTGTACCAGCATCATCAGTTTCAAGTGGTTATGAAGCCTTCACCTTTAAATATTCAAGAATATTATTTGGATAGCTTACGATCTTTAGGGATTGATCCTTTAGAACATGATATTCGTTTTGTCGAAGATAATTGGGAGAACCCTTCCATGGGTTGTGCTGGTGTCGGCTGGGAAGTATGGCTGGACGGTATGGAAGTTACCCAATTTACGTACTTTCAACAAGTTGGAGGTTTAAGTGTTGATCCTGTAACTAGCGAAATCACTTACGGCGTTGAGCGTTTGGCTTCATATATCCAAGATGTGAATTCCGTTTTTGATTTAGAGTGGGGCAACGGCGTACATTACGGTGATATCTTTAAAGAACCAGAATATGAACATTCTAAATATTCTTTTGAAGTTAGTGATCCGCAAATGCTCTTTAAGTTTTTTGATGCTTATGAAGCTGAAGCCAAACGGCTAATTGCCTTAGGCTTGGTTCATCCCGCTTATGACTATATTTTAAAGTGTAGTCATACTTTTAATTTATTAGACGCCCGCAAGGCGGTTTCTGTTACGGAAAGGGCTGGCTTTATGCACCGTATTCGGTCTTTGGCACACCAGATTGCTCAAGCTTTTGTGCAAGAGCGCCAAAAGTTAGGTTTCCCACTTTTAGATGAGACTACCCGCCAAAAAGTACTTAAGGAGATGAGTGATCATGACTAAAACATTTTTATTAGAAATTGGCTTAGAAGAAATGCCTGCCCATGTAGTCAGCCCAGCTATTCAACAGCTTCAACAGCGAGTAACTGATTATTTAGATCAGCAACAATTAAAACATGGAGTAGTAGAAGCCTTGTCTACTCCTAGACGTTTAGCGCTGATGGTTCATGATGTGTCTGAGCAACAACCTGATAAAGATATTGCTGTTAAAGGACCCGCTAAAAAAATTGCTTTAGATGATCAAGGTAATTGGACTAAAGCAGCTCAAGGATTCGTCCGCGGCCAAAAGATGACTCCTGAAGATATTTATTTTCAAGAATTAAAGGGAACTGAGTATGTTTATGTAACAAAACATATTGCTGGTAAAAGCGCTGAAGAAGTATTATCAAATTTAACAGCAGTCATCAAAGCAATGACGTTTCCGACACGGATGAAATGGAATAAATTTAATTTAGAATATATTCGGCCCATTCATTGGATAGTAGCAATGTTAGATCATGAAATAATTGACTTGAAAATTTTAAATATTGAAGCTGGCAATCAGACACAAGGTCATCGTTTTTTGGGCAGTACCATTACTTTAGCAACGGCTTCAGATTATCAACAAGCTTTAGAGGACGACTTTGTCATTGTTGATGCGCAAAAACGTAAATCTTTAATTCGGCAACAAATTGCTGCTTTGGCACAAGAACACAATTGGCAAGTAGATGTCGATGAAGATTTATTAGAAGAAGTTAATAATTTAGTAGAATATCCGACGGCCTTTGCGGGTGAATTTGATCCTAAATATCTGCAAATGCCAGAAGAAGTTTTAATTACTTCAATGAAAGATAATCAACGTTATTTTTATGTACGCAATCAAGATGGAAGTTTAGCTCCCTACTTTATCAGTGTCCGCAACGGTAATCATGACTATTTGAATAATGTGATTGCTGGCAATGAAAAAGTACTAGTAGCCCGCTTAGAAGATGCTGCCTTTTTCTTTGCAGAAGATCAAAAGCATGATCTCAATTATTATGTGAAACAGTTGGAACAAGTCACTTTTCACGATAAAATTGGCTCCATGAGTGAAAAAATGACCCGCACTGGTTTAATTGCTCACTTATTGGCTCAAAAACTCCATTTAAATGATCAACAAACAACTGATATCTTAAGATCTGCTCAAATTTATAAATTTGATTTAGTAACAGATATGGTTGGAGAATTTGCTGAATTGCAGGGAGTAATGGGAGAGAAGTATGCTAATATTATGGGAGAAAGCCCCGCTGTTGCTCAAGCCATTCGTGAACATTATTTACCAACATCGGCCAAAGGCGGCTTACCAAAATCAGTTGTAGGAGCAGTTTTGGCTTTGGCTGATAAAATCGAAAGCATTATGAGCTTTTTTGCTGTGGATTTAATACCTAATGGCTCTAATGATCCTTATGGACTACGGCGGCAGGCTTTGGGAATTGTCCGCATTTTGCAGCAGCAACAGTGGCATTTAGATTTGCATCAGTTGCAAGATGAGATTGTTGCTGCCTATCAAAAAAACCAAGCTCCTGGCAACTTTGATTATCTCAAGCACCAAGCAGACTTTGATGAATTCATTACTGATCGAATCCGTCAACTATTCAGTCAAGAAAATTTTGCTCATGACCTAATTGATACAGTTGTTAAATTACCAAAATTAGATCCAACAGCTATCGAAGAAGATGCAAAAGTGCTATCACACCACCAAAAAGATGCTGATTTTAAAGACAGCATCGAGGCTTTAACCCGTGTCTTACGGATCACCAGCAAATCCCAATTGGACATTAACCACTTAAATATTAATCCTCACTTATTCCAGTCCACTTCTGAAAAGGACTTAGATCAAGCTGTAAACTCGCTGGCAAGCAACTTTGCACAATTAGATTTAGAGCACAAGTATCAAGCTTTGGTGCAATTACGCCCAGTAATTACCGCTTATTTCGATGAAAATATGGTCATGGATCCAGATACTGCCATTAGGAATAATCGCTTGGCACAATTAACAAAACTAGCACAAATGATTTTGCAATTAGGTGACTTAAATCAATTAATTGTAAAGTAGTCAAAATCTTTGCAAATTAGGCTTTAAGCGCGTATATTATAATATTGTATAAGGGAAAGTAGTCGCATTTTTTAGATGCGACTATCTTTTACTTGCGCCATCGTGGGGGGTGAAATACTCTTGGCTGGCAAAATCCCGGAAAGTTTTATTGAAGAAGTAAGACAAGAAGCTAATATTGTAGATGTTATTGAACCATATGTGCAACTAAAGAAGTCAGGGCGTAATTTATTTGGCTTATGTCCTTTTCATGAGGAAAAAACACCGTCTTTCTCAGTTTCTGAAGAAAAACAAATATTTCATTGTTTTAGTTGTGGCCGCGGTGGAAATGTTTTTAAATTTTTAATGGAAATTGAAAATTTAACCTTCCCGGAAGCCGTATTAAAAGTAGCCGATTTTGTTGGTATTGAACCGCCAGCTACCTATCAAACTTCAACAGATAGTGCTGCTAATTCACAAGCTTCAGTTTTAAAGCAGGATTATCAGGCAGCACAAAAATTATATCAGCATATTTTGTTGAAAACTGCGATAGGTGAACCAGCCCTGCAGTATTTGCAAAAACGGCAGTTAAGTTTGGAAACTATTAAACATTTTCAAATTGGCTATGCTCCAGCACAAGCGCAAACTCTTAGCAGTTTTTTTAAGGGACAACATAAAGATTATGCCGAATTAAATAGTTCAGGATTGTTTTCTGAAGATGATTCTGGTAACTTATATGATCGCTTTCGTGATCGCATAATGTTCCCAATTACTGATCAAAGTGGTAATATTATTGCCTTTTCTGGACGAACTTTAGAAAAAAGGACTTCTTCAGAGCAAGTACTAGCTAAATATATGAATAGCCCGGAAACTAAGATTTTTAATAAGGGGCAAACTTTATTTAATTTAGCAGCTGCCAAAAAAGCAATTCGTGACAAAGGATCTGTCGTTTTATTTGAAGGATTCATGGATGTTATTAGTGCTTATCAAGCTGATGTTACCAATGGTGTAGCTT
>NZ_SCHP01000017.1 GCF_013607485.1 Bombilactobacillus bombi | reverse complement strand
ATGTTGTTGGTAGTGAACAAAGCATACATTTTGAACAATTAAAAGCCGTCTTAGCAAAAATGGGCTTTAGTTGGTCCCAAGATATTGAACATATTAAGTTCGGTTTAATTACTTCTGGTGGGAAGAAGCTTTCTACACGCGCTGGCCGAGTGATTTTATTAGAGAATGTTTTGCATGATTCTGTTAAATTAGCACAAGAACAAATCGATGAAAAGAACCCTACACTGCAGAATAAAGCTGAAGTAGCTCATGCGGTTGGTGTTGGTGCCGTTATTTTTCACGATTTAAAAAATAATCGGACCGATAGTTTTGATTTTAAACTAGATGAAGTTGTGCGTTTTGAAGGTGAAACTGGACCTTACGTTCAATATACTCATGCGCGTGCAATGAGCATATTACGTAAAGCTAATTATACAGTAGATGCAACGCAAACTCAGTTAACTGCAGTAGATGATAATACTTGGGAGATTATTAAATATTTAGCGCAATTTCCTAATATTGTTCAGCAGGCAGCTATGCAGCGTGAACCATCAATAATTGCTAAATTTGCGTTACACTTGGCTAAGTCCTTTAATCATTACTATGCTCATAACAAGGTTTTAGTAGCAGATGATCAATTAACTGCGCGTTTAAATTTGGTTCACAGTGTAACGATTGTTTTAAAAGAGGCTTTACGTTTGCTAGGAGTGCAGGCTCCAGATGAAATGTAAGCTCTCAGTTTTTAAAAATTTGCCAGTAAATAAGAATTGATGTTGTTTTTCGATGGAGTTGAGGTTATATGTTGCCTTAACTCCATTTTTAAATTGACTATTAATTTTTTAGTTAGAAGGTAATTTTAATATTTCAGATAAGCTTTGGATTGGTATAATGAACAAGGATATTTAGATTTAAAGCTTTGATTTTATAATTAAGGAGATAATTATGGTTAATAAAATAGTTGTATTAGGAAGTATAAATTTAGATTCAATATTAAAAATTGAACGTCTGCCCCAAGCAGGTGAAACTTTAAGTATGCTAGATAAAAGTTCTGCTCCTGGGGGTAAAGGTGCTAATCAAGCAGTAGCAGCTGCTCGTGCAGGCGGAGCTAATACTGCTTTTATTGGGCGAATTGGTAAGGATGATGCTGGTGACATTTTAAAAAATACTTTGCAAAAAGAAAAAATAGATGTTTCCCAGCTTGTGGTTGATTCAACACATGGTACAGGACAAGCTTATATTTTATTGCAAGCGACTACGGGCCAAAATAGTATTTTGGTCTATGGTGGTGCTAATCAATGCTTGACTGGCGATGATGTTAAAGCAGCACAAAGTTTAATTAAAGCAGCTGATTTTTTAATTTGCCAATTTGAAACGCCTATAGATGTTACTATACAAGCCTTTACTTATGCCCATCAGTTAGGCGTAAAGACGATTCTTAATCCAGCACCAGCAGTCAAAACTCTGCCGGCAGAACTTTTAGCAGTAACCGATTTAATTTGTCCGAATGAAACTGAGGCTCAAGCTTTAACTGGCATAGCAATTACTAATCAAGATTCTATGCAGCAAGCGGCGGCTAGTTTTGCTCGTCAGGGTTGTCCACGGACTATTATCACAGTTGGAGATCGAGGTGCTTATGTGTCTGATCAGCAACAAAATTTAGAACAATTCGTTGCTGCTTTTAAGGTGAAAGCGGTGGATACTACTGCCGCTGGTGATACTTTTATCGGTGCTTTAACAGCCTCCTTGCAGCCGGACTTTAGTGATTTAGTTGAAGCTACGACTTTTGCTAATCGTGCTTCATCATTAGCAGTACAAAAATTGGGTGCTCAGCCATCAATTCCAACTTTGGAGCAAGTCCAAGCCGCTTTAAATAGAGGTTAGTTGGTAAAAATTGTGAGGAATAGCAATTGCAATATTTTTTTGCTGTGTAGAAAAGGGCAACTGATAACCCAGTTGATAAGCGTGAAGATACATGCTGGTTGCTGAAGGACCATATAAGGGATCTCCTACAATAGGCATTTTAAGGGATTGAAGATGAACGCGAATTTGATGAGTTCGGCCAGTTAATAAGGCGAGTTTAACTAATGCATATTTATAATTGTGTTGAATGATTTGATATTTTGTCTGCGCAAATTGTCCTTGAACAGTAATTTTTCGCTTCCGAGGGTCACTAGGATCAAGACCAATATTAGCGGTGATACAGCCTTGCTTATCAATCTTAGGGTTATAGACTGTCACAGCGATATAGGTGCGTTGCATAATTTTTTGGGATAATTGACGATTAAAAATCGGTACAACCAATGGATTTTTGCCAACCATGATTAAGCCACTAGTCATCTTATCTAAACGATGAATCATGAGTGGATTATATTGCAAATATGTGCGTACTTGATTAAAAAGTGTTTGTGTTTCTTGGGGCTGGTTGGGGTGCGTTTTTAGACCAGCAGGCTTGTTAATAATTAATAAGTCTTGATTTTCGTATTGAATATGAAAGCCAATATGTTCTGCTGGTAAATAATTTTGGCTTTTAATAGTGGTATCGAAGAATAAGTCAATATTATCTCCGTTATTTATTAAGTTATTAAAGGGCTTGTAACTACCATTAACCAAAAAACCACGTTGAATTCGCAGCTCATGCTGCCATTTACGTGGAATGAGCCATGTTTTTAATGCAGTACGAATGGATAATGGTTCAGCGAAACTTTGAATTTTAAAATGACGTTCTAAAATCACGTGCGACCTCCAAGATATGGTAGAATACAAATATGAAACATACTGAAAATTTAACTATTAAACAACATTTAAAAGCTTGGATGCAAAAATTTATTCAGTTCTTGCGGTATTTTACGAAGCGTTATCATGTCGTTCGTTGGCTGATATTATTGTTTTTAACTACATTTTTATTGCTCAGTGCTGTTTTAACTTTTCGCGCCAAAACTGCCAATATCGGTAATCTCAAAGCTTCTTTACAAACAACGACAACTATTATGGATGCTTCTAGCCAAAAGGCTGGATCTTTATATTCCCAAAAGGGTACCTATGTTAACTTAGATCAGATTTCACCCACGATGCAAAATGCTGTTATTTCTACAGAGGATCGTACATTTTGGACGAATTCTGGATTTAGTCTGCGTGGTTATGCACGTGGTGCTCTAGGATTAATTATCCATCATCGTATTAGCGGTGGTGGCAGTACCATTACTCAACAACTTGCTAAAAATGCTTTATTGACGCAAAAACAAACATTAATGCGTAAGGCTGAAGAATTCTTCTTGGCTGTAGAGATTAATCATGTTTACAGCAAAAAAGATGTTCTATCCATGTATTTAAATAATTCTTATTTTGGCAATGGTGTATGGGGAGTTCAAGATGCCTCCCGCCGTTATTTTGCATGTGATGCCCGAGATCTAACTGCTGCCCAAGCAGCGACTTTGACGGCAATGTTACGTAATCCTAGTTATTATGATCCCCTTCGTAATCCACAAAATTCCCGCCAACGCCGTAATTTAATCTTACAATTAATGGCTGATAATCACAAACTAACCGAAAACCAAGTGACTTTAGCTCAAAAAGAGCCTTTGAATATAACTAATGGTTACCAACGACAAAATGGTTATCGTTATCCGTCTTATTTTGATGCAGTAATTGCTGAAGCTGAGACGAAGTATCATTTGAGTGAGGATGATATTTTAAATAAAGGCTATACTATTTATACTTCTTTAAATCAAAATATCCAACAACAAATGCAAGAGAGCTTTGAAGATGATAGTTTATTCCCTGATAATGCCGCTGATGGCACAATGGCACAGGGAGCATCAATTGCAATTAATCCTCGTAATGGTGGGGTTAGTGCAGTTGTGGGCGGACGAGGACAGCATGCTTTTCGGACTTTGAATCGTGCCACCCAGATGAAACGCCAGCCGGGGTCAACTATTAAACCTTTGGCTGTTTATACACCTGCCATCGAAAAGGGCTACCGCATTAATTCAATGTTGCCTAATCAAGTTACAAGTTTTGGTAAGAATCATTATACGCCTACTAACGCTGATGGTTCATCTTCTGCAGAAATTCCCTTGTACCAGGCTTTAGCACAGAGTGAAAATATTCCTGCTGTTGCATTACTAGATAAAATTGGCGTTAATAAAGGCGTAGGATCGCTAGAAAATTTTGGCATAAAAGTTCCTAAGTCTGATCAAAATTTGGCTTTAGCATTAGGTGGTTTACAAACAGGCTTAACTCCTTATCAGCTGGCTCGAGCATATACCGCCTTTGCAAATGATGGTCGGTTGGCGAATACACATTTTATAACTAAAATAGTTGATGCTACCGGTGCAGTAATTGCTCAAAATCATAATGATACGCCACGTTTAATAATGAGTAAGTCTACTGCTAAAACTATGACTAGTTTGATGTTAGGTGTGTTTGATCAGGGAACTGGTCAAAGTGCTAAGCCTTATGGTCATCGCTTGGCTGGAAAAACCGGCAGTACGGAAGTGCCAACTGAATATGGTTCAGGAACGAAAGATCAATGGATAGTAGGTTATACTCCCGATGTTGTGGTAGCAACTTGGGTGGGATTTGACAAAACGGATCAAAATCATTTTCTTCAAAATAGTAGCACTCAAGGAATTGCTCCGTTATTTAAAACTGAATTAGAAACTATTTTACCTTATACTAAAAACACAGCTTTTGGCGTGGAAGACGCAGCAACGATTGCTCAACGTAATCAGCACCATTCACCTCAGGGTTGGTTGGAAGATTTTGGCGGTGAAATGCGAAAAAAAGTCGAAGATACTATTAATAATTTTAATAATACTCGCCAGGGCGTCAGTCAATGGTATAATCAAATTAAAGGTCTTATTGGACACTAAAAAGGAGAGTATTATTTTATGATTAACGTTTATGACACCGCTAACCGATTGGAAAGTGAATTACGCCAAACTCCCGAAGTTATGGGCTTACAAAGTGCTTTTAGTCAAATGAAGGCTGATGCAATGGCTTATAGCCTGTTCCAAAAAATGGAAAAATTGCAGGCCGATTTTCAGCAAAAGCAAGTCAGTGGACAAGAAATTAGTGATGAAGAAATTAAAAATTTACAAACTATTTCTGGTCAGCTAACAAAATTTGATTCTGTTCAGCGTCTAATGGAACAAGAACGTAAAGTGAATGCGATGATGGAAGAATTAAACAAAATCATTTCTAAGCCGCTTGCTGAGATATATCAAGGATAATCATCACAAAATTATTTTGAAAAATTTTAACAGAGGGGACTAGGACAAGATTTTGTCCCGGTCTTTTTTTGTAGGAGGACAGTAATGAAATTCATTCATACTGCTGATTTACATTTAGGCAGTCCTTTTAAGGGCTTGACTAATTTACCTAGCGCTATTCGGCAGGCAGTGCATAATTCCATTTATCAAGCGTTTGATACTCTAGTAGCGCAAGCGATTGATTTAAAGGTTGATTTTATCGTTATTGCTGGAGATGAATTTGATAACGTGGAACGTGATTTGCAGGCTCAACTTTATCTGCAGCAAAAGTTTTTAGAATTAGCTCAACACCATATTCCGGTTTTTTTGATTTATGGTAATCATGATTACTTAACTTCATCTCAAGCAATTGTTTCGTATCCCAGCAATGTCCACGTTTTTGGACCACAAATTTCTACCGTTACTTTAAAATTAGTTAGCGGTTTACGGATAGCTGTAAGTGGCTTTAGTTATGATCAGAATCATTTAACAGCAAATAAAGCACAATCCTATCCAGCACGCCTAGACAATGTTGATTATCAGATTGGAATTTTACATGGAGAAATTGGCCAGACAAATCAAAATAATTATGCACCATTTAGTGTCGAAGATTTACAAAGTAAGGGTTATGATTATTGGGCGTTAGGCCATATTCATCAACGGCAAATTATTAATAAAAATCCCTATATAGTTTATCCGGGTAATCTGCAGGGGCGTCATCGTAAAGAAACAGGCGCTAAAGGCTATTATTTAGTGGAGTGGGATGGACAACAAACTAATCTGGAATTTAGAGCTGTAGCCCCAATTATTTGGCAGAATCAGCAATTAGATGTAGCTCGAATTCAAGATTTGGATACCTTAATTAAACAAATCACACAAACAATTGCTAATAAGCAAAATACTTTAGTAGAATTAACATTTACAAATTATGAAAAATTGAGCACTACGATTCAAGGCTTAATTGATTCCGGTGAATTGTTGGCCACTTTACAAAAAAATGCCCAATCTGAGCATTTTAATTATATTTATCGTTTTCACCGGCAATTTACAACCAAAACTATTTACCAAGCGATTGATGAACCGTTCTGGAAGCAAGCGGCTCAAGACGTTTTTACTAAAGCTAATCTCCAACAGCATTTAGGTAAATTGCAACAAGTAGCAGCCATTAGGGATGTCTATCAAAATCCAGACTTTTTAGCTAAGCTACAACAAACCGCGATTGATATCATTAGTCAAAATAAAATGGAGGATTAAAGCGTGCAAATTACAGGGGTAAATATTTATGGTTTTGGCTGTTTTGTCGATACTAAATTTAATTTTCAAACTGATTATCAAGTAATCTTGGGCAATAATGAGACTGGGAAAACCACTTTATTATATTTTATTCGCTCGATTTTATTTGGATTTGCTAGTGCGCGCGGACAAGAAAAATATCGCCGTTATTTACCGCATAAGAGTAGTAAGTATGGCGGTGAGGTTTATTTATTGGATGCTGATAATAATCACTGGACTATTAAACGTACCAAAAAACAAAACTCGGAATTACTCACTGTCTATGAAAATGATCAACCCAAAACCACAGCTGACTACTTGCAATTACTGGCTCCGATGACATCAGATTTATTTATCAAAACTAATTTTATTGATCAAACCGCCTTAGAGCAAGTTTATCATTTAACCGATGATGAATTATTAGAACAAATTTTAGCCCTTGGAGCTGTTGGCTCCAGTGATTGGCTCAAGCTTAGAAAAAAATTGCAAAAAGACGCAGATCAATTATATCGGCCCCGGGGCAAAAAATATGAATTGAATCAGTTATTAGATAAACATCAGAGTTTACAAGCACAATTACAGGAATTTGATAACGAAAATACTAAATATCATCAACTTCAGGCACAATTACAGGAACTCTTGCAGCAAGAACCTGATTTACAACAACAAGAGGAGCAGTTACAGCAGCAAGTCCATCAATTAGAAGAATTGCAAAAAAAGTGGGCACTTTTTCAAGAGTTTAAAGCGCTCGCACACACTGCCACTTCTCCTATAGCGATATCTGCAACTGATATAACTACTTACGATAATTTACAGCAAAGCATTGCCTGGAATCAGCAACTGGTTACTAATTTGCAGCAACAGCAGAAAAATTCATCCTTAAATTCGCAGCAGCAAGCTCAAATTGCTTATTTTTTACAAAATCAAGCCCAATTTCAACGGCTTCAACAACAGCAACAAGAATTGAAATTTCAAAGTCAGTATTTAAAAGCCAATATAATTCCTCAGCAACAACAGTTACAAGAACAGCGTTCTACTTTACTGCAACACAATCCCCAATTAAATGCTGATTTAACTCCTCTGACTCAACAGCAATTACAGCAATTTCAAAAATTATTGACACAATTAAAAGGGCAAAAGCAGACCTCTAAGCAAACTACAAAATTGGCCTTGGGCGTTTTAACTGTAGGAATTAGTGGACTAGTGTTGATGCTAACGCATAAATGGTTTTGGGCGGTAATAATGTTTTTAATCATTTTTGCTTTAAGTTGGTGGATATTAACTGTTCAAGAGGCAAAATCGCCAACCGTGCATATTCGCACCCATATGCAAAGTTTTAAACAACAATATCATTTAGATAATTTAACTGATCAAGAAGTTATTGATTTACAGGGTATAATTATGCAACTAGCTAACTTAAAACAACAGTTAGCTGCCAATCAAAAACAAATCGATGATTATCAAGAATTACGGGCGCAGTTTTTACAGCGATTGAGTAATTTAATGAGACCGGTAACTGCGCAGACAATTTCAGATGTGGTTTTCGATGAGTATCTGCGTGAATGTCAGCACTTACTGCAATTACAGGAACTGCAACGAACTAATCATGAACAATTGCAGTCAAAATTAACAGCGACACATACGCAATTAACTAAACTAAAACAAGAATTAGCTGAACTCTTTCAAAAATATCATGTTGATGATAGCCAGCAATTTGAACAGTTGCAATCCCAGCTTCAGCAACAACACCAAGAGCAACAGCGAAAGGTACTTTTACAACAAACTTTAGGCGATGATCTCAATCAACTGCAAAAATTCACTTCCCTTACAGAATTAAAACAACAATTAAAGCAAGCTCAGGATAATTTACAGCAGCTTCAGCAAACTCTTCATCATTTAAATCAACAAGAAGCTCAAATTACTGCTCAAGCTCAGCAATTAGTAAATAATGATCAATATGAGCAATTTTTACAAGAAATAGAATTTAATAATACCGCTTTAACAACAGCTTTTAGCGAATGGATTGGACATGTTATGGCGGCACAATGGATTAGTACTACTTTGAATTATGCTAGTGCTAATCGTTTCCCTAATTTATTACAGCGCGCTGAACAATTATTTATGCAGTTAACTAATGGCCGCTTTAAAGTAATCAATTTTGTGGAAGGCGAATTAAAGTTATTAACTGCAGATAAGGAGCAATTTGATGTTCATGAATTATCGCGTGGTACGGCAGCACAGTTATATTTAGCGCTTAATTTGGCTTTTGTGTTGGAGGTTGCTGATATTACGGCAATGCCGATTTTAATTGATGATGCCTTGGTTGATTTTGATACACAGCGTAAGAGCAATATTTTTCGTATTATTCAGCAAATGTCGCAAGTGACGCAAGTAATTTATGTTTGTGCGCAGCCGCCTACAGCTAACTTAATAGACTCCGAGCATCTATTGACTTTATCACGTTAAAAAAGACAGGTGATTAAAATGAATAAAAAATTAGTCGATTTACATGCGGGAATGGATTTTGAGTTACCCGTATTGATTAAACAAGTTGATGTACGGACAGCAAGAAATGGTAAGCAGTTTTTGGCTTTAAATTTTGCCGATGATACAGCAGAATTGCCGGGTAAATTTTGGGATGCTTCACCTCAGGATATTCAAGATTTTACTGCTGGACAAGTGGTTTTATTAAATGGCAAATGTGAATTGTATAATGGTGCCTTACAGATTAAGATTATCAGTATGAAAATTGCGGAAGCTCATACTTATTCACAAAATCAATTCATTCGGCGTGCACCTTTAACCAAACAGCAGCTGCAAGATCAATTAAATGAACTATTATTTCAAATTACCCAACCACAATGGAATCGAATTGTGCGGTATTTATTAAAGCAACATCAGGAGGCCTTTTTTGAGTATCCAGCGGCTAAGTCTAATCATCATGATTATTTAGGTGGTTTGGCTTTTCATACGCTTAGCATGGCTAAACTAGCTCAAAATGTTTGTCAACAGTATCCGCAAGTTAATCGCTCCTTACTATTAGCAGGCACGCTTTTACATGACTTAGGTAAAACTAGTGAGCTCAGTGGTCCCTTAAATACGCAATATACCTTAGCTGGTAATTTGCTGGGGCATATTGTTCTGATTGATGGAGAAATCGTAACTGCTTGTCAAAAGCTAAATATTAATCCTGAAACCGAGTCTGTTTTATTATTGCGTCATATGGTTATCGCTCATCATGGTTTAAATGAGTATGGCTCACCGAAACGGCCGCAATTATTAGAAGCAGAGATTTTACACCAATTAGATGAGCTCGATGCGTCGATTACGATGATTTCTAAAGCACAAAAACGTACTGGAGCAGGGCAATATACGGAACGTATTTTTGGTTTAGATAATCGCAGATTTTTAGTACCAAATTTCAAAGATAAAAAAGAATAAGCCTGCTGTTGCAGACTTGAAGATTGCTAGCTAGCAGAACAAAGGTAAAGTAGGTTAAAATTGAAAGTAAACAAAAAGCATATTCAATATGAATATGCTTTTTAGCAGCTTTAATTATTTACTTGATGATTTTGAAGCTTTGTTGTTATTAGACTTATTATTAGCTAAGTAACCAGCCAAAATATTCTTCATATCATTATCTTTAATGGAAATATCAGAACGCTTCAAAACTTTAGAAATAACCTTTTGCATTGTTACAGAATCTTGCATCCGAGAATCATAGATTTGATTTTCTAATTCTTGTTTGTGGCTATTTAAAGTACCTTTACTTGGGCGCTTGTCCATCTTAATAATATGATAACCGTAAGATGATTTTACAGGTTCTTTAGTGTATTGACCTTGTTTTAATTTCAAAGCAGCCTTTTTGAAGTTAGCATCTAAAGAAGTATCATTATTGTTGAAAGCAGGCAATTTACCACCGCTATTTTTGGTACCAGTATCAGTTGAGTACTTTTTAGCTAATTTAGTAAAGTTTTCGCCGTCATCTAACTTCTTGATTACTTCTTTAGCAGTATTTTCGTCTTTAACTAAAATATGTTGCACGGTAACTTTAGGAGTATACTTTTTCCACTGTTTATCTAATTCAGATTTAGAAATTGAAGTTTCTTTACGAACAGCTACTTTAGTTAAAAGGTTTGTCCGGATAGTGTCTTTAAAGGAAGCAGCATCCATACCATTTTGTTGTAAGAGGCTATCAAATTGAGAACCATACTTATCTTTGTATTGGTTATATTCTTTATTAACCTGCTTATCACTAACATCTTTACCATATTGATCTTTTAAGGCCTGAGAGATAATCATTTGCTGCAACGCTTGTTGGCCAGCTTGTGACTTCTTCATTTTTTGGTAAAGCTGTTCTTGGGTAATCTTGCCGCCTTTCATGGTGACGACTGCTTTATTTCCAGAACAACCCGCAACTAAAGACACTGACAATACAGCAACGATTGTCAGTAAAAATTTATTAAATTTCTTTGACATAACTTTCATTACACATCCAATCTAGTTTTATCTTATGAAGATAACAATTACAAAGATAACATATTTTCGACTTTTTTTATACCTTAATAAAATAATTTCATACAAATTTCATTATTTTTGAGGTAATTTCTCTTTTAAATTATTAGTTGTCTCCATGATTTGTTGTAAATCTTCACTAATTTGAGCTTGTTCTTCACTAACGGTTTGTTTAATTTCCTTGACCGTCGGAATGACGTCCTGTTTTAACTGCGTTGTGATTGATTTTAATTGGTTTGCCCAGTTAGATGAATTGGCAGCATTTTGTTGGCGCTTACGCCAATAAAACCCCAATGTACCAAGGCCTGCTCCCATAATAAAGCCAGATGATAAACTCTTCATAATTATTCCTCCATTTCTTTGCTGATTTTTTGGGCAATTGCGCTCAATTGATCCGCATCATATTTAGCAGTATTATCTGCCCACTTCATTTGGAAGCCATCTTCTTCATTAAATCGCGGTACAAGGTGAATATGTGAATGGAAAACTGATTGATAGGCAATTTTACCATTATTGATGCAGATATTCATTCCTTGAATTTGGGGGTTGGCAGCCTTGATAGCCCGAGCCACTTTAGGAACACGGGCAAAAACTTCACCAGCATGTTGCGCATCGTACTCAAAAATATCTTTAACATGATTTTTGGGAACTAAAAGAACATGTCCTGGGGTAACTTGGGAAATATCCAAAAAAGCTTTAACAATTTCATCTTCATAGATGGTGTAACTGGGAATTTCACCAGCAACTATTTTGCAAAAAACACAATCAGCAACAGCTTTATACATTGAAAAATCCTCCTTAATTAAGATAATATAAAAATTCCATCTTATATATAATTAATGCTATCATAATTACAGTTAAATTGAAGAGAGTAGGTTTAAATTTTATGACTTTAATAATAAAAAATTTAACTGGCGGTTACGGCCGAATTCCAGTTTTAAAAAATGAATCATTTACAGTTGAAAATGGTCAAACAGTCGCTTTAATTGGTTTAAATGGGGCGGGCAAGTCCACGACTATCAAACATGTCATGGGATTGTTGCAGCCTCAAAGTGGCTCAATTACACTAGACGGCCTCGAATTGCAGGCTGATGTTCAAGCTTATCGGCAAAAAATTGCTTATGTACCTGAATTGCCAGTTTTATATCCAGAATTAACATTGAAAGAACACATTGATCTGACAATTATGGCTTATGATCTAGATGAAAAATCTACTTGGCAGCAGGCTCATCAGCTGTTGCAGACTTTTCGTCTAGATAACAAATTAAATTGGTTTCCAATTAATTTTTCTAAAGGTATGAAACAAAAAGTCATGATTGTCTGTGCCTTTATTACAAAAGCACAATTATTTATTATTGATGAACCCTTTACAGGGTTAGATCCTTTAGCAGTTCATGATTTGTTAGGCTTGGTACAAAAAAAGAAACAAGCTGGTGCGGCTATTTTAATGTCTACGCACATTTTGACTAATGCTGAACAAAGTGCGGACCAATTCGTCCTCTTAAACCACGGACAAGTTCGAGCACAGGGAACTTTAAAGCAAATTCAGCAGGAATTCGGAATGGATGCTGCTAATTTGGATGAACTCTATGTGCAAATGTCTAAGGAGGATGTCACTCAATGAAATCTCTATGGCAGCAACGTTTTGTCCAACATGCAAAGGAACAAAGTAAATTTTTGAAGTTAGTTTTCAATGAGTACTTTATCTTAGCAATAATTTTTTTAATTGGAGCTGTAGGATTTTGGTATTCGCAAGCCTTAGATCAGCTGCCGCCAAATAGTTGGTGGGCGCGTCCGGTGGCAATTTTGGTTTTAGGTCTTGTGACACTCTTATTTAAGCCAGTCACGCTTTTACAAGCTGCTGATGCTGCTTTTTTATTACCGCGAGAAAAGGAATTACCACAATATTTAGTTGCAGCCCGACGTTACAGTTTAATTATGCCTAGTATAACAACTGCTTTAACTGGATTTTTTTTAACACCTTTTTTAGCACGAGGAGCAGCTTTTACCCTCGTAAAAGTGGTTTTTTTAACCTTAACAGCAATTGTGGCAGCCATTAGCATAATTATCAATCAATTTAACTCTTTATACCAGAAATCTACTATTTTTTCGAAAATCGGCCAAAATACTTTAGGAAGTTTTTTGCTGTTGATAATTGCTGCTTATGTTAATGAGGTAGCAGCGCTGATTTTAGCGTTAATTTGGTGTGGATTTAATTATTATCAGTGGCAGCAATTAGCAGCCAAGCAAATATTTAACTGGCTGCAAGCAGTTGATATAGAGGCGAATCGTTCCTATCAATTGAAACGATTCTATAACTTGTTTACTGACGTTCCGGGAATTGCTCATCAGGCAGTTCGGAGGCAGTGGCTAGATTGGCTGTTAAAACCAATTAAACCTAAGCATCGTAATGCTTATTTGTATCTGTTTGCCCGTGGTTTTTTGCGTAATAGTGACTATAGTGGAATTTTTGTACGTTTGACAATTATCTGTTTATTATTAATTTACGCTATTCATAATTATCTATTAATTACTATTATTACGGCATTATTTTTATATTTAGTAGAGTTTCAATTATTGCCTTTATATAAAAATTATGATGGCATTGTCCTAACTCAAATTTATCCCTTGACACAGTCACAAAAGCAGCAAAGTTTTCAAGTTCTTTTGCTTGTAGTTTTAGGAATGCAGTGGCTGTTTATCGTGATAACATTGTTATTATGCAATCACCTAACCACACAGCTATTGTGGCCGGTAGTTGTAAGTTTGTTAATGGTAATCTTTTTGTTAAAATGGTATCTACCACGACAATTAACAAAACTAAATAAATAATTAAAGGAATGGTAGTATGCGTTTACGAAATAAACCCTGGGCAGCCGCTTTAATTCAGGCTCATCCAGAATTGATTATGGTTAATCCTAGTCAAATGGCTGGCAAGTGGCAACAGCGTTTTCCCAAAAAGCAACCTTTAGAATTAGAATTAGGATCGGGTAAGGGTAAATTTATTTTGGAAAAAGCCCAACAAAATCCGCAGACTAATTTTATAGCCATGGAAATACAAACAGCCGCTTTAGGGATGATACTAAAGCAGCAAGTTGAATTACAGCTACCTAATTTACAATTACTTCAAGCTAACGGACGGGAATTAGTAAACTTATTTTCTCCGAATGAAATCCAAAAGCTTTATTTGAATTTTTCAGATCCTTGGCCGAAAACTCGGCATACTAAAAGACGCTTGACTGCGCCTAATTTCTTAGAACAGTATCAAACAATTTTATCACCGCAGGGAGAAATTGAATTTAAAACTGATAATCAAGGCCTATTTGAATATTCATTATGCAGCTGCAATAATTTTGGCTTAGAATTTGATGATGTTTTCCTGAATTTACATCATAGTGAACGAGCAGCCAACAATATTACAACGGAATATGAAGATAAATTCAGCAAAAAGGGGCAGCCGATTTATTTTTTGGCAGCGCACTTTAAAGACTAGCTAAGGGGTATAATATAAAAAATCAGCTAACTTGTTGGTTTTGGTATCGCGGATAACGACTTAAAAAGGATCGCGGCAATGTTGTCGCGGTCCTTTTTATGCGGATATATTATCACTTTTCAAATATTGATTAAACTCGTTGAATGTCTAATAATTGACCAGTTAAAGCTGAAGCAATAAAGTGGTATTGAGCTTCTTCATCATCTTGAACAGCAGTTACACCGCCAACCAATGCCCAGATATCTTCACCATCAACGTTAACTTTTTGAAACATGGGTTCTACCCAAGTAGTAATAATATTAGTATCAGCACCTAAATTACTTTTAATGCGTTCGATAACTTCTTTGCTGTCTATTTCATGTAATAAGTACAATGCACCAGCACCCATTGCTGCTAGAGCGCCCGTAGCAACTAAAGTCGTTTTAGCAAGATTTTTTAAACTCATAATTCTGCCTCCTATGTTTGATACTTCTATTTTATCATTATATAATACTAAGTTGAGTCATTTAACAACATTTTTTTATTTTCCAGAGTATTCTTAAATTAAAGAAGGGAATGAATTCTTATGAAAAAATTATCAGAATATGCAACAACAGATATCAATACTCTCACGCAAAATGGCAAGTATATGTTGTTTTTTAAAGCAGATTGGTGCCCAGATTGCAAATTTATTGAGCCTTTTATGCCAGAAATTGCAGCGGATTATCCAGACTATCAGTTTATTGAAGTTGATCGCGATGAATTTATGGATTTGGCAAAAGATTTGGGAATTATGGGGATTCCGAGTTTTGTAGCCTTTAAAGATGGTCAGGAAATTGGCCGTTTTGTTAATAAAGATCGGAAAACTAAACCAGAAGTGGAAAGCTTTATCGACTCACTCAACTAAAATAAAAGGTCTAGGTGAATATAAGTGTTAGTTAGTTCTTATAATCCAGAAGTTTTAGGGGATGTCTTACTGGTAGTAACTGGTGCTGATGATTTTCCTCAAGAGCAGCAACAAAAGGACGATATCGTTCAGATTATTAATCATCAAAAAAATGTAATTGGCTATAATTTCTTTAATATTGCCCAGCAATTACAATTGACACCTGCAAATCAGGGTCAAGTCTTTTTAAATGCCCAACAAATACAAATTTTGAATGAACGCTTAAAAAATGCTGGCTTTCATGATAAACTGACAATTGATTTAACTCCTAAGTTTGTAGTTGGTTATGTTCAAGAGATGAAAGCTCATCCTAATTCTGATCATTTGCATATTTGCCAAGTAGAATTAGATGCTGGACAAGTGGAACAAATTGTTTGTGGAGCACCTAATGTTGACCAAGGTCAAAAAGTAGTAGTAGCTAAGGTAGGCGCAATGATGCCTAATGGTCAGATTATTTTTCCGGGTCAGTTGCGTAAGGTTGCTAGCAATGGCATGCTTTGCTCGGCTCGGGAATTGGGTTTGGATAATGCTCCGCAGCAACGAGGAATTATGGTCTTGGATTCTCGTTATCAAGTAGGAGACGCTATTAATCTTCAGGAATTAAACCAAAATTATAAGTAATATTTGGAAGGAAATTCCTATGGAAAGCACAGTTTATCATTTTGTTGGTATTAAAGGTACCGGTATGAGTGCCTTGGCTTTGATTTTGCACGATTTAGGCTATCAAGTTCAGGGTTCTGATATTTCTAAGCACACTTTTACTCAAGAAGGCTTGTTACAGGCAGGAATTAATATTACGGCTTTTGACGCTGAAAATATTCATCCTGGTTTAACGATTATTGCGGGCAATGCTTTTGGAGCGGATAATCCAGAAATTCAACAAGCCCAGGCACTAAAATTACCCATCTTAAGTTATCCAGATATGGTGGCTCAATTGGTCAATCAGTACACATCTATTGGAGTGGCTGGTGCGCACGGTAAAACGAGTACGACAGGATTATTAGCTCATGTATTAAGTGGCATTGAAAAAACTAGTTATTTAATTGGCGATGGAACTGGTAAGGGAATCAAAGATAGTAAGTTCTTTGTTTTTGAAGCTGATGAATATCGCCGGCATTTTTTAGCCTATCATCCTGATTATTTAATTATGACTAATATTGATTTTGACCATCCTGATTATTTTCAAGATGTTAATGATGTAGTGGCTGCTTTTCAAACGGAGGCTATGCAGGTAAAAAAGGCACTTTTTGCTTGGGGAGATGATCCTTTATTAAAAAAACTGCAAACCAAAAATGATGTTCCCATTTATTATTATGGTTTATCCGAAAATGATGATTTTCAAGCTGTTAATATCCAGCGTGATACAAAGGGCAGCAGTTTTGATGTTTTGCATCAGGGACAAAAATTAGGCCACTTTAAGATTCCAATGTTTGGAGAACATAATGTTTTAAATACGTTAGCTGTTATTGGTGTGGGCTATTTAGAAAACATTAAGCCAGAGTTAATTCAGCAAGAACTGGCTACGTTTAGTGGCGTTAAAAGACGTTATAGTGAAAAACAGGTGGGCGATATGATTTTAATAGATGATTATGCTCATCATCCTTCAGAAATTAAAGCCACCATTGATGCTGCTCGACAGCAATATCCGGATAAACAATTAATTGTCGTTTTTCAGCCGCACACTTATAGTCGGACGCGTGCTTTACTAGATGGGTTTGCCCAAAGTCTTAATTTGGCTGACCAGGTCTATTTGACTAATATTTTTGGTTCAATTCGTGAAAAACAAGGGCAAATTAATAGTTCTGATTTAGGTAAAAAAATTCAGCATGGCGGACAAGTTATTACTTTAGATAATTTACAGTCTTTATTGCAATATCATCAGGGAGTTATTATTTTTATGGGTGCTGGTGATGTACAAAAATATGAGGTTGCCTATCAAAAAGAAGTATTAAAATCATAATTTAAAATAATGTCCTAAATAAAAGTTAAACATTGACTCCTAAATTTTTCCCAGAAATAGGCGATTTAGTTTTTAAAATTTGGGTTATTAATTATTATAAAACAGTAAAGGGCTAGAACAATTTTTTGTTCTAGTCCTTTACTGTTTTATAATGTGAGTGTTAGCGATTTAGTATCAGTCATTATCGCTTTTAAGTATTAAATGCAGCGATTATTATATGTAATTAGGATAGGGGATTGGTGTATACTAAAAACGGTGGTAATCAATTAAAATAATTTGACAATTGAAAAGGAGACATTTGGAATGGTTATGAATCCCGTTAAAGCTCAAGACGTTTGGAAAGATATTGGCGAGCATGTTCAATTTACAGTTTTAGAATTAAATCGTCAAGATCAAGCTGCTGAACAACAGGCAATTATGGATTTTGCTGATCGTTATCAGGCTATTTTGCGTTCTTTAAGAATTAGAGACGCAGATGGTGATTTAAAAGTAGCCTTTGGTTTTAGTAGTGATGCTTGGGATTACCTTTTTCCTAATGCACCGAAGCCTAAAGAATTAGAACCCTATCGAACAGTTAGTGGTCCCAAGTATTCAATGCCAGCTTCCAAGGGTGATCTCTTTTTTCATATCCGCGCAAGAGATGAAGCGGTTGTTTATGAAGCTATGAATCAATTTCGGCGCTTTCTAAAAGATATTACTACTGTGGTTGATGAAACCAAGGGTTTTCGATATTTTGAAGGTCGGGCTATTATTGGATTTATTGATGGAACTGAAGCACCATCAGTAGAAGATGCAGCCAATTTTGCTATTATTGGTGATGAGGATCCAGTATTTGAAAATGGTTCTTATGCGTTTGCCCAAAAATGGAAGCATAATATGGATTTTTGGGGTCAACTAACTACCGAAGAGCAAGAAAAGGCCGTGGGACGAGAGAAGTTTGGTGATTTGGAATTAGATGACGAACAAAAAGCTCCTAATGCCCATAATGTCACTTCAAAAGCTGAAATTGATGGCGAGGAACAAAAAATCGTTCGAATGAACGTACCTTATTCCGACCCGGCCCAAGATAACACGGGAACTTACTTTATTGGTTATTCACGTCATTGGGAAGTTACTAAGTTAATGTTAAAGAATATGGTGAATAAAGATGACTATCTATTAACTTTTTCTGATATACTATCAGGGCAGCTATTCTTTATTCCTTCACGGCCGCTCTTAGATACAATAGCTGACGGCCAATTTAATAAATAATGTGGATTAGACTTTGAGGGTTGGAACAATATTTTGTTCTAGCCCTTAATTTTATTTAAAAATTGTGCAATTGTAAAATTATTAAATTTTTAAGGGAGCTTTTTGGCAGGTGTAGCTGATATTTGGTAGAATAAGAACCAGAGAAATGAGGTAAACTGATGGAGTCGAAAAAATTAATCTTAGTCGATGGCAATAGCATAGCTTTTCGCGCTTTTTATGCAATGTACACTGTTTTGGAAAAATTTAAAAGCCCAGATGGTCTGCATACAAATGCAATTTATGCTTTTAATAATATGCTAGATTTAATCTTATCTAAGGGTCAACCAACAGATATGCTGGTGGCTTTTGATGCTGGTAAGGTTACCTTTAGAAATAAACTCTATGATGACTACAAGGGCAATCGTTTAAAAACACCCAATGAGTTTCGCGAGCAACTGCCTTTTATTAAACAATTACTACAAGCTCGCGGCATCAAAAGCTACGAATTAGAAAATTATGAAGCAGACGATATTATTGGTACAGTTGCTACCAAAGCCCAAAAGGAAAATTATAAAGTAACTATTGTTACTGGTGATCGTGATTTAACTCAATTAGTTACCGATCAAATTACAGTAGCTTTAACTGTTAAAGGGGTTACAGAATTAGAATTTTATACGCCTCAGCATTTTCAAGAAAAATTAGGTATTACTCCTAAGCAGCTAATTGATGTAAAAGGCCTCATGGGTGATACTTCTGATAACTATCCTGGTGTCACTAAGGTTGGCGAAAAAACTGCCTTAAAGTTGGTTAAACAATATAACTCAATGGAAAATTTATATGAGCATCTTGATGAAATGAAGGCCAGCAAACTGAAAGAGCATTTAACCGCTGATCGTGAGCAAGCTTTTCTATCTAAAAAATTAGCAACCATTCAAGTTACAGCTCCAATTGATGTTGAAATCGCTGATTTAACCTATGATGGCGACCAAATGCCTGCCTTAAAAGAATTTTACCAAAAGATGAACTTCCGCTCTTTTTTAGAAAAAATGCCACCTAATCAGGAAGTAACACCAAACGCTTCGGAAACTCAAATTAATTTTGTGGAATTAACTTCTGATAATTTATCACAAGTACTAGCAGGTAAAAAGTCGACAGCGATAGTAGTAGAAATGGTTCAAGACAACTATCATCGCGCTCCAATTATTGGATTTGCTTTAGCTAATGAAAAGGGAATTTATGCTGCTGACCGTCTGGAACTTTTACAAAATAAAACTTTTAAATCTTGGTTTAACAACCCACAAGTCCCTAAAACTGTTTTTGATTTTAAACGGGACTATGTGGCTTTAAATCGTCAGCAAATTGAGTTAGCAGGTGTTAATTTTGATGTATTATTAGCATCTTATTTACTGGATGTAAATGAAAATTCTAATGACTTGGGTAAGTTAGCTCAAGGTTATGGCTATCACCAATTAGATTCTGATGCCCAATTTTATGGCAGTGGGGCTAAGCTAACCATTCCTGAACATGATCAACTATTGCAGCATTTAGCTGCTAAAGCAGCAGCCATTCAATTTCTAAGCACCCAGTTGCCTGCCAAACTACAAGACCATGACCAAGATGAATTATTTGACACAATTGAATTGCCGCTATCTCAAGTTTTAGCGGAAATGGAGATTGCAGGAATTACAGTCAATCGAGATAATCTTGAACAATTACAGAGCCAACTGCAGCAGCGGCTCCATGATTTAGAAGCGGATATTTATCAACAGGCAGGACATGAATTTAATATTAATTCACCTCAACAATTAAGCAAAGTCTTATTTGAGGAATTGGGTCTACCGCCGGTCAAGAAAAATAAGCGGGGGTATTCAACTTCAGTTGACGTCCTAGAAAAATTAGTGGGTAAGTCCCCCATTATCGCTGACATTTTAAATTATCGGCAAGTAGCCAAAATTCAATCGACTTATGTTATTGGGTTGATGAATACAATAGCTCCTGACGGAAAAATTCATACCCGTTATCAACAGACTTTAACTCAAACGGGCCGCTTATCTTCAGTAGATCCGAACTTGCAAAATATTCCAGCTCGCGATGAAGGACAGATTATCCGTAAAGCTTTTGTTCCGCGTCATGAAGATTGGGAAATTTTTTCCAGTGATTATTCCCAAATTGAACTGCGTGTTTTAGCTCATATATCTGGTGATCAAAATATGCAGCAGGCGTTTAGTGAGAATTATGATATTCATGCTCACACAGCGATGCGTATTTTTGGTTTACATGATATCTCTGAAGTAACTGCTGATATGCGGCGACAAGCTAAGGCTACTAATTTTGGGATTGTCTATGGTATTAGTGATTATGGCTTAGCCCAAAATATTGGAATTTCACGCCAGCAAGCAGCTAATTTTATTGCGGCTTACTTTGAACAATATCCTAAAGTTAAAGAATATATGGATAAAATTGTTCAAATGGCTCGTGAGGATGGTTATGTTGAAACAATTATGCATCGGCGGCGATATTTACCTGATATACATTCAAGAAATTATCACATCCGCTCTTTTGCGGAACGCACAGCAATGAATACGCCTATTCAAGGTAGTGCTGCTGATATTATCAAGATTGCAATGATTAATATGCAAAAAAAACTGCAGTCTGAAAACTTACAGGCTACGATGCTACTGCAAGTTCATGATGAACTAATTTTTGAAGCACCTAAATCTGAAATTCCGCTTTTACAAAAGTTAGTTCCAGCAGTAATGGATTCAGCTGTGCAATTAGATGTACCTCTAAAAGTAGAAACAGCCCATGGTAAAACATGGTTTGACGCTAAAGGGTAGGTGAAAAAATGCCAGAATTACCAGAAGTAGAAACAGTTCGGCGAGGTTTAAATAAGTTAATCAAAAATCGAAAAATTATTGCCATTGATATTCGTTACGACAAAATTATCATTGGTTCACCTAATGATTTTAAAAAGCAGTTAATTGGAGCTACTATTGTAGAAGTGTCGCGGAGAGCTAAATATTTGTTATTCCACTTTGACAATGATTTGACGATGATTAGCCACTTAAGAATGGAAGGAAAATATCAAGTGCGTAATCAGCTGGCAGACTTTGATAAGCATGCGCATGTGATATTTTATTTGGATGACGGGAGCTATCTAGGTTACCGGGATGTGCGTAAGTTTGGCAAAATGCAAATTGTTGCCCGTAATCAAGAAATGCAAGTAAAATCAATTGCGGCCTTGGGTCCTGAGCCTTTAACTGCACAATATACCTTAGAATCTTTAGAAAATGGATTTAAAAAACGTAAGAAATCAATTAAGGCAACCTTATTAGATCAACATGTTGTATCAGGATTAGGCAATATCTATGTTGACGAAGTTTTATGGCGGGCAAAAATTCATCCTGAAGAGCCTGCCAATAAGGTTACTGAACTACAAATTAAAGCCTTATATCCAATTATTAACGATGAAATTAAACAAGCCATTGCTGCTGGCGGAACCACTGTACGTAGTTATGTTGATGCTACTGGACATACCGGTAATTTTCAATTACAGCTGCACGTATATGATCAAGAAGGACAACCATGTGAACGTTGCGGGACAATTATTGAAAAAATTAAAGTGGCTGGACGTGGTACTCACTATTGCCCCCACTGTCAGGTATTAAATTCCTAATGCGATTAGCAATTGGAGTGACCGGTGGAATTGCTACCGGCAAATCAACAGTAACCCACATTTTGCAGCAGCAAGGATATAAAGTAATTGATGCTGATCAAGTGGCACGAAAGGTAGTTAGACCTCACAGGCGCGGATGGAAAAAAGTTGTAAAAGCTTTTGGTGATACAATTTTACAGCCTGATAAACAGTTAGATCGCCAACGTTTAGGGCAAATTGTTTTTAATAATCCCGAGCGTTTACAGCAGTTAAATCAGATTTTGCAGCCTCTAATTCGTCAACGTTTAACGTATCAAATTCAACATGTCCCTAATGATAATCGACCAGTTTTTTTTGAAATACCTTTATTATTCGAGCAAAATTATCAATCTTTGCTACAAAAAACCATTCTTGTTTATGCAAAATTGCCTGTGCAGTTGCAACGTCTACAAGAACGCAATCATTTATCCGTTCAACAGGCACAACAGCGTATCAACAGCCAAATGGATCTTCAACAAAAGCGGCAATTAGCTGATTTTGTGATTGATAATAGCGATGGCTTGACGTCTTTATATCCACAAATCGAGCAAGTTTTAAAAAATTTGTTAAAAGGAGGAAGTGAAAAATGATTTGTCCTCATTGTCATCATAATTCTTCACGGGTTATTGATAGTCGCCCTAGCGATGAAGGTCGAGTTATTCGCCGGCGGCGGGAGTGTGAAAATTGCGGACACCGCTTTACAACATTTGAGCGGATTGAGCAATCACCGGTTTTAGTTATTAAGAAGAATGGTAATCGCGAAGAATTTAATCGCGAGAAAGTTTTGCGAGGAATTGTACGAGCTGCAGAAAAAAGGCCAGTTACGCTTGATGATATGAATAGCATTGTATCCCGTGTAGAAGCCAAAGTACGCGCCAGCGGCGAAAACGAAATTGATTCTCGCCAAATTGGTGAGTATGTCATGCATGAACTAGCCCAATTAGACGATATTGCCTATATTCGTTTTGCTAGTGTTTATCGACAATTCAAAGACATTAATGGCTTTATGAAAGAAGTTCAAGATATGATTGCTAATCAAAAGGATAAGTCCCAGGATGATAAAGAAGATGGCCAATAAATTTGTTGATCCTTTGTGGGGCTATTGGGTCATGACAAGCGAATATTTGACCGACTATGATCGCCAAATATTAATGGATTTGTATCAACCCTTAATGGGCAGTGAAGCGGCAAGCCTTTATCAATTATTGTGGAATCAACAGCAAATATTGGTTTCTGAACGCCAGATGCATGCGCAACTATTAAATCTCTTAGACTTAGATGCAAAGGCCTTTTATCAAGCACGGCTTAAACTAGAAGCTTTAGCCTTATTGCAGACTTACGCTGCTAAAGATACTTTAGGTCAGTATTTAATTTATCAGTTGCATGAGCCTTTATTACCGCAAAAATTTTTTAATGATGGTATTTTAAAGACTTTTTTATATGAAAAAATTGGCGAACAGGATTTTATTCGTTTACAAAAAAAATATCGTACACCGTCTTTGCCCCAATCATCCAATATAAAAGAAATTACTCATAGTTTTTTGGATGTTTTTCATTTATCAAGTGCAGATATTTTAAAAATGGAAACTACTAGGGATGTTCAAACTGATACACCGGTTATTCCTAAGTATACACAAAGTCAATTAGCTACATTTGATTGGCAGTTATTGCAAGACTATATTGCTAGTTATCATGTGAGACAAAGTGATATTTTGCAACATCAAAATGAACTGTTTAATGTTCATGCCTTTTATGGAGTAACAGAAATTGAAATGGCAGATTTAATTGCAAATACTCTGAACGTGACTAATAATCAAATTGATATCAAACGTCTACAAAATGTAGCTCAAAAACGTTTTGAAGACCGTGTCAATATTCAAGTACGCAACGAGCATAATAATCAAGTGCTTCAACCAACAGAGCCTAAATTGTCAGGAGTAACGTCGGCGGAACAAAAATTATTACAGCATGCTAATCAATTAGCTCCAGCAGAATTTTTAGCCTGGAAAAAGCAACAAAAAAAAGGATTTGTAGGATCCTCAGAAACGCGGGTTTTACGTCAATTACAGCAACGCGCTATTTTACCATTACCAGTAATTAATATCTTAATTGACTATGTTTTGAATAATTCGGCAACCTTAACACAAGGTCTTGTGGAAACAATAGCTAACGATTGGCTGCAGAATAACGTGAGCACAGCTTCAGCAGCTATACAAAGAATTAAGGAACACGCACAACCTTCAAAGGTTAAAACTACTAAGAATAAATCTGCTTATCGCTCCTATCAGCCTCATCGCGAGCAAGTAACCGATTGGACTAAACACCAGGCTAAAAAAATTGATCCTAAAGCTTTTGCAGCAGCGCAAAAAAAGTTACGGGAATTTGAAAAGGGTTTAAATGGTGATTAAAATGAAAGATTTATCACAAGAATTTTCTCAGACTTTAGCTAAGCGTCATTGGGGCAAAAAATATCAGGAGTTGACTCAACAAGCTCTTCATGATAAAGATGTTCAAACTTTTATTCAGCAAAATCAAACTAAAATTACTCAGCCAATGTTAGATAATGGCGTCGATGCAATTTATGAATTTGTCCAAGCTAAGAATAATCGCAAAAATTTTGCCATCGGCTATGTACCCCAACTAATGGTTGCCAATCAAGCAATTCAAGTCACTTACCATCCTGATAAGCAATTATTATCTCGTCAACAACAAGTCCAACTAGCGCAAAAATTTATGACGATTGATATGGCGAGTGATATTCGGCAGGCTAATTTACGTGATTATGAACAAGGTGATCAAGGACGCCAAGAATCATATCTAGCTGCAGTTGATTTTACGATTAAATATGGATCCAATCCCCAAGAGTTTGTTCCTGGATTATATTTGTCTGGGGAGTTAGGAGTAGGAAAAACATATTTACTAGCAGCTATTGCCCAGACTTTAGTTAAAATGAATACCACAGTACTATTGGTGCATTTTCCAACCTTTGCTGTGCAAATGAAGGCTGCTATCCAAGACAATTCAGTTTTAGCACGTATTGATAAAATTAAGGCAGTGCCGATTTTAATGCTCGATGATATTGGAGCTGATTCATTAAGTTCTTGGATTCGGGATGAAGTTCTAGGAGTAATTTTGCAATATCGTATGCAGGAAAAATTACCCACCTTTTTTTCATCTAATTTATCAATGGATAAGCTAGAAAAACATTTAGCCATTAATCAACGTGGTGATGAAGAGGCACTCAAGGCGGCTCGTATCATGGAACGCATCCGCTTCTTATCACGTGAAGTGGTCGTCAGTGGCCCCAATCGACGATTTAAATAAAATTTGCAAAATTTACAAAAACGTGGTTTAATTCAAGTATAAACAAAGTCTCTTAATTCAGGGAGAGTTAACCATCGACTGAAAGTTGCTCAACAAGAGATTTTGACCTTTACTAGTTTAAAGATTTAATGGTTTGTCGCTCTATAGACTTAAGAGATAGGCTATTATTAGCTTTAAAATTGGGTGGAACCGCGTAAATATTACGTCCCTCGGAATTTTTTCCGAGGGACTTTTTAAATTGGAGGAAGAATTATGGCTAAAATTGCATTAACATTTCCCGATAACTCAAAACGGGAGTTTGAAAGTGGAGTTACACCTTTAGAAATAGCTGCTTCAATTGGTAATAGTCTTAAAAAGGCTGCTATTGCAGCAAAAGTAAATGGATTTTTGGTAGATATTAAACGTCCTATTGTCCAAGATGCCAAAATTGAAATTATCACTAATAAAGATCCTGAAGCTGCCGAGGTCATTCGCAACACCGCTGTATTTTTGTTAGGAGCAGCTTTGCAGCAAAAATACCCGGAAATTCACTTTGGCGAACACCAAACTAACGATGATGGTTTTTATTTAGACACAGATAAAACACCTACACAAGTAAGTGTGGATGAATTAGCAGAAATTGCTGACTCAATGGAAACCATCATCAAATCACAAGCAGTAATTGAACGTCAGATGCTTGATAAAAAAGAACTTGCGGCTAATGTAAGTTCTGATCCCTATAAGTCATCATTATTAGCAGCAGTTGAATGTGTTCAAGTTCCTGTCTTTAAAATGGGTGATTATGTAGATTTTGGAGAAAAAGCCATTTTACCTGAAATTAAGAGCTTAAAGCACTTTAAGTTATTATCTGTTGCCGGTGCATATTGGCAGGGTAAATCAAGTAACCCAATGTTACAGCGAATTTATGGAACAGCTTTTGCTACTGATGAAGAATTACAAGCTGACTTAAAACGGCGGGCAGAAATCAAAGAACGTGATCACCGTACCATCGGCCGTGAACTAGATTTATTCTTTGTTGATCCTAAAGTTGGAGCTGGTTTAGCTTATTGGATGCCAAAGGGAGCAACAATTCGGCGAGTTTTGGAGCGCTATATTATTGATAAAGAAGTTGCTGCTGGCTATGAGCATGTTTATACTCCAATATTAATGAATTTAAACGCTTATAAGACTTCTGGACATTGGGATCACTATCGTGAAGACATGTTTCCACCAATGGATATGGGCGAAGGTGAAATGTTAGAACTACGGCCAATGAATTGCCCTTCACATATTGAAATTTATAAGCATCATATTCATTCTTATCGGGAATTGCCTATTCGCATTGCTGAGTTAGGAATGATGCATCGCTATGAAAAATCTGGAGCTTTATCTGGTTTACAGCGTGTTCGGGAAATGACTTTAAATGATGGACATACTTTTGTTGCTTTAGATCAGATTGAGGATGAATTTAAAAAAGTCCTACAATTAATGATGGATGTTTATAAGGATTTTGCAATTGATAATTATAGTTTTCGTTTGAGTTATCGTGATCCTAAAAATACGGAAAAATACTTTGATGATGATGAAATGTGGAACAAATCACAAGGTATGTTAAAAGCTGCTATGGATGATATGGGCTTGGATTATTATGAAGCTGAAGGCGAAGCTGCTTTCTATGGTCCGAAGTTAGACGTTCAAACAAAAACAGCTTTAGGTAATGAAGAAACTTTATCTACTATTCAATTAGACTTTATGCAGCCAGAACGCTTTAAACTAACTTATGTTGGTGAAGATGGTAAAGAACATCGTCCAGTTATGATTCATCGGGGAATTGTTTCAACGATGGAACGTTTCATTGCTTATTTGATGGAAATGTATAAAGGCGCATTCCCAACTTGGCTGGCTCCAATTCAAGCAGTGATTATTCCGGTTAAAGAAGATTTACATTTGGATTATGCTCAAAAATTACAAGCAGAGATGCGCAAGTTAGGTTTGCGGGTGAATATTGATTCACGTAATGAAAAAATGAATTATAAGATTCGTGAAGCTCAAACTCAAAAGATCCCTTATACAGTAGTCATCGGGGATCAAGAAGTTAAAGATGCCACGGTTTCAGTTCGTAAATATGGTGAACAAAATAGTGTTCAAGAAGATATCAGCATGTTTGTTGATAGCGTAGTTGCTGATGTAAAAAATTATTCTCGTACTGGTGAATAATAGTAAGTTTTAATTGCTTATTGTTAGGAATTTAAATATTAAAAAGGTTGAAGCAGAAAATTATGCTTCAACCTTTTTTATTATGTTAACAATATTGAAGTATTGACAATCAATATTTTAATTATTTGTTCATGTTATGATACTTTTTATTGCTATTGACTTTCATAATTATTTAAACACTATCTTTTTAGTAGCTACGGCAGTAAGTATTATTAATGGTGCTTTAATTGGGATATTTTATTCTTTTTAAATTGGTATAGCTCACTTTTTGTCGTTTTTAGTTTAATATCATGGGAATTTGGTAAAACAATTAAAAATTGGTATAATGAATTTATCTTGAATAAAAAGGGTGGTTCATTACGCAAGAATTAACCAAAAAATTGCTTCAAGAAAAATTTCCGACACGTGAAGCAGTGACAACGGAAATTATTAATTTAAAAGCAATTTTAAATTTACCCAAAAGCACGGAAGCTTTTATGAGCGACATTCATGGTGAATTTGCTGCTTTTGATCATGTGTTGCGCAACGCTTCAGGCAATATTAAATTAAAAATTGAAGACCTATTCAACGGGCGTTTAACGCCTAAAAGCCAACAAGAATTAGCTTTTTTGGTTTATTATCCTTCGCAAAGGCTACAAATAATTAAAGCTAGATTCAACCATACAGAAGATTTACACCAATGGTATTTAATGACTTTTGCACGATTGTTAGAATTATTAAAATATTGTTCTACTAAATATACCCGTTCCAAAGTACGTAAGGCGTTGGCACCTGATTTTGTTTATATTACGGAAGAATTATTATATGGGGATTTTAACAGTTCTGACAAACAAAAATATTACGCACAAATTATGGCCGATATTATTAATTTATCTTCAGCTGATCAATTCATTATTGCTATTTGTCATACTATCCAACGCTTGGTGGTCGATCATTTACATGTTGTTGGTGACATCTATGATCGCGGGCCGTACCCTGACCGTATTATGGATCGATTAATGCAGCATCATTCTGTAGACTTACAATGGGGTAATCATGATATTTTATGGTTAGGAGCAGCAGCAGGTTCTCCTTTATGTGTCGCAAACTTGTTACGTATTTGTGCTCGTTATAATAATTTATCAATTGTAGAAGATGCGTACGGCATTAATTTACGTCATTTATCGTTATTGGCAGAAAAATATTATCAAGAAAATCCCAGTTTTGCGCCTAAAATTAATCCACAAGAACCTCAGCCATCTGCCGCCGAGTTGAGCCAAATCAATAAAATTCATCAAGCAATCGCAATTATTCAATTTAAGCTAGAGGGTCAGGCTATTAATCGGCGACCTGAATTTCAGATGCAAGAGCGCAAGCTTTTAGATAAACTAAATCAAGACCGAACTCAAATTCAATTAGGTAAGCAGAATTATGCAATTACTAATGGTTGTTTTCAAACAGTATCTGTTGATCACCCCTATGAACTTTTGCCAGAAGAACAAGAGGTGATTAATAAATTAACTCATGCGTTTATTCATTCAGAAAAATTGCGCCGTCATATGGATTTCTTTATGGAAAAGGGCAGTATGTATTTAGTCTATAATAATAATCTTTTGGTACATGGCTGTATACCAGTAGATAAATCAGGAAATTTTGAGGGATTAACAATTAATAACCATACTTACTGTGGTAAAGCATTATTTGATTTGTTAGAAGTCAATCTACGCAGTAGTTATGCCGATACTCATCAAAGTACAGATTTGGCTACGGATTTGTTGTGGTATTTATGGACCGGTCCCGTCTCACCTTTATTTGGCAAACGCGCAATGACTACTTTTGAACGCTATTTTATTGCTGAGCCAACTACCCATTATGAAGAGCCTAATAGCTATTATCAGTTACGCCATCAGTCTGAATTTATTGAAAAAGTTTTGGCTGAATTTGGTGTCGATCGAAAAGATGGTCATTTAATTAATGGACATACTCCTGTTAAAAAGGGCCACTCGCCAATTATGGCCAATGGCAAAATGCTGGTTATTGATGGCGGCTTTTCAAAGGCTTACCATAAGACTACAGGGATTGGCGGTTACACGTTATTATATAATTCTTATGGCTTACAACTGGTCACACATCAGCCATTTACGACTCGGGAGCAGGCCATTGAACAGTTGAGTGACATTGTTTCTACTAAAAAAATTGTCGAACAAGAGCTATCACGAAAGACAGTTGCCCAGACAGATATTGGC